>DATGLP010000015.1 GCA_035294085.1 Acidimicrobiales bacterium
GTCGCCCTGCTCGTAGAGGATCGGCTCGCGCCCTTCGACCAAGATCGCGTAGCGCAGCCCCGGCTTCAGGCGGTTCCAGCCCGGGGTGAGCGTCGAGGTGATGTAGCGGACGTTCTCGTCGTACATGCACAGGATCGCCCCGAGGCCGTGGCGGCGCATCGCCTCGCGTGCCCGGCCGAGGCGGTACTCGCGCATGCGGGCCCAGTTGATGCGCTCCTGCCAGTCCATCCCGACCGTGCCGAACGAGGCCATGGCGCTCCTTTCCCCGCTCCCAGGCGGGCACGTCCCCGCCTCCCGGCGGGCAGGCGCTGCGATCTTATAAGATGTGGCGCGACGACCCGCAAGTCCGCCCAGCCCTCGAGGAGACGCGCATGGCCGCACGGGACACGCAGGTCGAGCCGCGGCTCTCGATCAGCGCGGCGACGACCTACGACGCCAGCTACGAGGAGGACCTCGCCGGCTACGCGGCCGCGGGCGTCGCCGGGATCGGCATCTGGGAGTACAAGATCGTGGGACGCGACGACGCTGCCCTCGTCGACGCGCTCGAGGCGAGCGGCCTGCGCGCGACCGTGTGCGTGCCCGGCGCGCCGAGCATGTTCCCGAACACGCTCTTCCCCGCGCCGGCCGACCCGCGGGACCGGCTGGCGAGCCTGCGCGCGTCGATCAAGCGCTTCGCCCGCTTCAACCCTGCCTCCTGCCTCGTGCTCGCCAGCTTCCCCCCGGACGACGACCCGGAACGGGCGCGTCCGGTGATCGTCGACGGCCTGCGCGCCGCCGCGGAGACCGCCGGCGAGGCGGGCGTGCGCCTCGTGCTCGAGCCGCTGCGCCGCGAGCTCGGGACGCTCGCGGTGCTGCCATCCGAGGCGCTGGCGCTCATCGAGGAGGTGGGCGCCACGAACATCGACCTCCTCCTCGACACGTGGCACTTCTGGGACCTCCCGGGGATCCGCGAGGAGCTCGCGGCGCACGTCGGGAGGATCGGCGCGGTGCAGATCAACGGGCGCGCGCCGCAGCCACGGTCGTGGTGCGACCGCCTCCTGCCCGGCGAGGGCGTGATCGACCTCCCGGGGTTCATCGCCACCTTGGAGTCGGCCGGCTACCGCGGCTGGTACGACGTCGAGGTCTTCTCGGACAACGGCCGCTACGGCGAGCGCTACCCCGACTCGCTGTGGGCGCTGCCCGCCGCGGAGGTGGCCCGGCGCGCCGTGGAGGGGTTCCGCCGGGCCTGGGCCGCCTACGAGCAGCGATGACCGGACCACGACGGCGGTATCGTGTGCCGTCGCGGCGTGCAGGGAGGAGACCGACGTGCGCCTGATCGACCTCTCCCAGGACATCTACGAGGGCATGATGGTCTACCCGGGCCACTCGAAGACCGCGCTGTGGGACCACGCCTCGCACGAGGAGACGGCCTCCCGCTTCGAGGGCGGCTTCTCGTTCCAGACCAAGGCGTTCACCATGAACGACAACGGCCCGACGCACGTGGACTCGTTCTCGCACCTCGACCCGACGCCCGGCGCGCTCACGATCGACCAGATGCCGCTCGAGCTGTTCATGGGGACGGGCGTGTGCCTCGACGTGAGCGACGTTCCGGCGCGCACCGACATCGAGGCGTCGCACCTCGACGAGGCGAACGACCGGTCGCCGGAGAAGGTGGCGCCCGGCGACGTCCTCCTCCTCTACACGGGCACCTGGAACCGCTACCGGGGCGAGCGTCGGTACCTCACCGAGCACCCGGGCCTCGGCGAGAGCGGGAGCCAGTGGATCCTCGACCACGGCGTGAAGATCTTCGGCGTGGACTCGCCGACGCCCGACAACCCCGTGAGCCGGACCTATCCGTGCCACATGATGTGCCGGCGGTCCTCCATCACGCACTACGAGAACCTCGCCAACCTCGACCAGGTCGCCGGACGGCGCTTCACCTTCATCGGCTTCCCGCTGAAGCTCCGAGGCGCCCACGGCGGCCCGACGCGCGCGGTCGCGCTCGTCGAGGACTGAGGCCGCGGTGTCACCCGCCGAGCCCGAGACCAGCGCGCCGAGGACGCGCAGACCGGCCAGGCCCCGGTCCGCGAGCGACTTCCTCGACGACACCCTCGGGCGGCGGACCGCGCACGAGCTCGTGCGCGAGCACCTGCGCCGCGCCATCCTGAGCGGGGCGGCACCCGGCGGGTCGCGCCTCGTCCAGGCCGACGTCGCCGCGCGCCTTCGGGTCAGCACGACACCGGTGCGCGAGGCGCTGCGGGACCTCGTCACCGAGGGCCTCGTCGAGTTCGATCCCCACCGCGGCGCCGTCGTGCACAAGCCGAACCTCGAGGAGGTCCTCGAGCTCTACGCCGTGCGCGAGCTCATCGAGCCCTTCGCGCTGCGCTTCGCCTACGCGCGCCGGCCCGACACCACGCTCGCCGAGGCGAGCGCGATCCAGGCGCAGCTCGACGAGACGACGGACCCGAGCACGTGGGCGGAGCTCAACTGGCGCTTCCACGAGGCGCTCATCGCGCCGGCGAGCCAACGCCTGCGCTCGATCGTGAAGATGCTGCACGACGCCTCCGCGCTCTACGTCGCCCGGGCCGTGACCGTCGACGCGGAGCGGATCGCGTCCGGCAACCGCGAGCACCACGAGATGCTGGCGGCGCTCAAGCGCGGCGACGTCGATACCGCCGCGAGCCACCTCAAGGCGCACATGAGCTCGACGCTCACCGGCATCCTGATCTTCGCGCGCACCGAGCTCGACGGGGAGGTCGCCACCGAGGGCGCGCCGGCCGGTGACGCCCGCTGAGCCCGTGGAGTACGTCAACCTCGGCGCCTGCGGGCTGCGCGTCTCCCGGCTGTGGCTCGGCATGATGAGCTACGCCGACCACAAGCTGCGCGACTGGGTGCTCGACGAGCGCGACGCGCTCCCGATCCTGCGCGCCGCGGTCGATGCCGGCATCACCTGCTTCGACACCGCCGACATCTACGAGAAGGGGGGCAGCGAGGAGCTCTGCGGGCGGCTGCTCCCCAAGCTCCTGCGCCGCGACGAGCTCGTCCTGGCGACGAAGGTCTTCCTGCCGCTCGAGCCGGGCGAGAACGCCGGCGGACTGTCGCGCAAGCACATCCTGTCCGCGATCGACGCCTCGCTGCGCCGCCTCAACATGGACTACGTCGACCTCTACCAGATCCACCGGTGGGATCCGCGCACGCCGATCGAGGAGACGATGGAGGCGCTCCACGACGTCGTGCGCGCCGGCAAGGCCCGCTACATCGGCGCCAGCAGCATGCGAGCCTGGCAGTTCGCCAAGGCGCAGCACGTGGCCGCGGTGAACGGCTGGACGCGTTTCGTGTCGATGCAGAACCACTACAACCTCCTCTACCGCGAGGAGGAGCGGGAGATGATCCCGCAGTGCATCGACCAGGGGGTCGGCGTCCTGCCCTGGAGCCCGCTGGCGCGGGGACGGCTCGCCGGCAACGTGACCCGCAGCGGCGAGCGCCGGACGGTGCGCGCTCGCTCCGACGCCTTCGCCGAGTCGCTCTACGACGAGCCCGCGGACTTCGACGTCATCGAGCGCGTCGCGGAGGTGGCGAGGGAGCTCGGCGCGACGCCGGCGCGCGTCGCCCTCGCGTGGCTGCTCGGCCGGCCGGGCGTGACGGCCCCGATCATCGGCGCGACGCGCCTCGAGCACCTCGAGGACGCGCTCGCGGCCCTCTCGCTCCGGCTCGAGCCCGAGGTGTGCCAGCGCCTCGAGTCCCCCTACCGGCCGCACGCGGCGCGCGACTACTACTGAGCGCGTCGCGCCCCGTCTTCTACGGCCGGGCCTGCAGCTCCTGCGGGCGGCCGCGCCGGACGAAGTGCGCGATCGACTGCGCCACGCCGGACTGGCCGCCGCGGCGGGACCCCCGCCGTGAGCTGATCACCACCGTCGCGATGATGATCGCGCCCTCGGCCATGAGCTCCTCGGGACTCGAGACGCCGAGGATGACGAGGGCGTTGCCGATCACGCCGAGCAGCAGGGAGCCGACGAGCGCCCCGACGACGCTGCCGCGCCCGCCGGTGAGCGCCGTGCCGCCGATGATCACGGCTGCGAGCACGTTGAGGAGGTCGGACGAACCGCCGAGCGTCGCCGTCGCCGTCGTGTACTGGCCGAGGTAGATGAGGCCGCCGAGGGCGCCCCCGAGCCCGGCGAAGATGAACACGAGGACGCGCACTCGCTTCGTCTTGATCCCCGAGAACCGGGCGGCCGCCGCGTTGCCGCCCGTCGCGAGCACCTGGCGGCCGGCGCGGGTGTAGCCGAGGACGTAGACGCCGAGCAGGACGGCTCCGAGCGTCCAGAACACCGTGACGCTGATCGGGCCGACGTGGCCCTGACCGAAGATGCGGATGTAGGCGCGGTTCGAGACGCTGAGGGTGGCGTCGTTGGCGATCACCTCGGCGTAGCCCGACAGGAACCCGAGCATGCCGAGCGTCACGACGAACGAGGGGATGTTGAGCCCGACGGTGACGATGCCGTTGATCAGGCCGACCCCGAATCCGAGCCCGAGCGCGGCGAGGACGGCGATGACGACGCCGTGGGTCGGCATCAGGATCGCCGCGACGTAGGCGGCGACCGGGATGACGTAGGCGAAGGAGAGGTCGATCTCGCCGGCGCAGATCACGAAGACCAGCGGCACCGCCATGACCGAGTCGGCGCACGTCGTGTTGACGATGCTGACGAGGTTCGTCGTGCTGAAGAACGACGTGTGGTTGAGGACGATGGCGAAGATCCCGACGAACGCCACGAGGACGATGACGAGCAGCCCGGCGTTCTCGCCGTGCAGCGTCTTCGAGGTCGTCTGGCGCAGCCAGCTCCTGAACGGCGACGACCCACCGGCCTCCCAGGCGGCGGGGACGGGCTCGGGCTCTTCGGTCCCGTGGCGAGCGCCGGCCTGCGGGGGCGCCGGCGTCAGCGTTCCTGGATGTCCGCTCTCACCTGATGACATCGACGGCGCCTCCGTTCGCACCTCTAGCCTCCCGCTGGCAGCGCCTGTGCATGCGCCGCTGCCAGCTGCGAGCGCCGCTGCATCTTCGCGAGGATCGTGGACTCGTCGAACTCGGGCGTGCCTCGCCCGATGCTCTCCTGGATCGTCCCGTCCGACAGGACGAGGATGCGGTCGGCGACGGTCAGCAGCTCGTGCAGGTCCGAGCTGACCCACAGCGCAGCGTTGCCGGCGGCGACGAACTCGTGCACGTAGCGGGCGACGTCGCGCGAGGCGCCGATGTCGACGCCGAAGGTCGGCTCGTCGAGCAGGAGCAGGCGCGCGTCGGTCTGCACCGCCTTGGCGATGACCACCTTCTGCTGGTTGCCCCCGGAGAGCTCGGACACGACCTGGTCCGGGCCCTTCGCGCGGATGCCGAGCTGCTGCATGGCGCTGCGAGTCCGCCGCCGGGCACGCGACATGCGCAGCACCCCCCACGACCGAAGTCGGTCGAGCACCGACAGCGCCACGTTCTCCACGATCGCGCTCGACAGGACGAGGCCGTGCACGGCCCGGTCCTCGGGAATGAGGTAGATGCCGCGCCTGATCGCATCGGCCGGGTGCCCGGGCCGCACGGGCCTGCCGAACAGCCGGACCTCGCCGGCCGCCGGGCGGATGTCCCCGTAGAGGACCTTGAGGAGCGTGGACCGCCCGCTTCCCGCGAGCCCGACGAGACCCACGATCTCGCCTGGCAGCACCTCGAAGGAGACGTCGTGCAGCTTGCCGGGCACGAGGAGCGACCGGACCTCGAGCGCGACCTCGCGGCCCTCCCCGGGTCCCGTCCCCGTGGCCGCGGACTGGCGCGCCTGCGACGCGTACTGCTGGGCGAGCGCCGAACTCTCGCCGACGATCGCGGTGATGAGCTCGTCGATGTTCGTCTGCTGCGTCGGGCACGACAGCGTGACGCGTCCCTCGCGCAGGCACGTCACGAAGTCGGCGATGTCGAAGACCTCGCCGAGGTGGTGCGTGATGAGGACGACGCCGACGCCCGTCGCCGCTGTCGCCCGGATCACCTTGAACAGGTCCTGGACCTCGCTCCCGCCGAGGGGTCCGGTCGGCTCGTCGAGGATGATGAGCCGGCGGGCGACGCGCAGCGCCTTCGCCACCTCGAGCATCTCCTGCTCGACGGCGCTCATCTCGCCGACGCGGCGGCCGAGGAGCGCCGGCGAGACGCCGAGGCGAGCGCAGATCTCGGCAGCCTGCCGGTACTCGACGCCCCGGCGGATCCGGCGCGTGATGCCGCGCACCTCGTTGTTCAAGAACAGGTTGTCGAGGCCGCTGAGCGTGGGCACGAGGCTCCGCTCCTGGTAGACCATGCCGACGCCGAGCGACCGCACGAGCGAGGGCGTTGGTCGCCTGAGGACGTGACCGCCGAGAAGGATCTCGCCGGCGTCGGCCTGGTGCACGCCCTGCAGGATCTTCATGAGCGTCGACTTGCCCGCGCCGTTGTGGCCCACGACCGCGTGAATCTGGCCGGGCTGGACGGCGAGGCTCACGTCCTGGAGGACGTAGGTCCCGGCGAAGCTCTTGTAGATGTGCCGCAGCTCGACAGCCGGCACTGGCGAAGTGGCCGACATCAGGACTTCCCCTCGGGTCCCTTCCGGCACCGGCGCGGCCCCCGCTCGCCCGCGCCCTTGACCCACGCACAGCATGCCACAGCGGCGGGCACCTCGGTTCCCGGGGCCCGCACTGCGTCAGGGCCGACAGCGTCCTTCGACGGCGGGGGGCCGCCCGCCCGGCGGGTCGTCCGACCCGTCGGGCGGTGCGGCCCCCGGATGCCGGTGTTCAACACGACACCCGTTGCGGCCTCAGCAGTCGGCCGGCGGGCACGGGATGTTCGGCCCGTGCATGTAGATCCAGGCGTTCCGGTAGTTCTTCGACGTGACCGCGTCCGTGGGGACGATGACGAAGCGCGGGTACTTCGCGTGGATCGCGCGCAGCGCACCGAGCGCCGCCATGATCCGGCCGCCGTCGTAGATGTTCTGGGCCATGTCGACGGTGATCAGGCCGCCGTGGGCGAGGGAGTGCGTCCCGGCCTCGGCGAGGTCCATCGTCACGACCTTCACCTTGTTCTGCAGGTGCAGCGCCGTGATGGCAGCCGCCTCGCCGAGCGCGGGCGGGTTCTCCCACGGGGCGAAGATGACCTGCACGTTCTTGTGCGTCTGCAGGAACGACTCGGTGTAGGACTCGGCGCTCGTCGCCGTCGGGCTCGAGAAGCCGGAGTTCGTGCACGAGGCGCACGCCGGTCCGTTGGCCGCGACGACGTGGATGTTCGGGTACTTCTTCAGGCCGTCGAGCAGGCCGCTCTCGCGCAGCAGGATCGCCTGGACGTCGTTGATCCAGTGGATGTACCCGAGCGTGACCCCGTGCGGGTACTTGTCGTGGATCGCCTTGGCCATCTGCAGACCCAGGTAGTACCAGTCGTAGCCGACCAGCGCGTTCAACTGGCCGCTGGGCCCGAGCGCGAGGCCCGGGCCGTCGTTGCCCCACGAGATGAGGATCTTGTGGGCGCGGATCACCGGGCCCATGAGGCTCGCCATCTGCGACGGGTTGAGCGTGCCACCCGCGATCACGATGTCGGGGTTGAGCGGCATGACGGCGCTCACGTCACCGGCGACGCCGGTGGGCGAGAACTCGGAGTCGGTGACCCGGATGAGCCGCACGCCGAGCGCGTTGAACTCGTTCCGGATGCCGTCGATCATCGCCTGGTTGTAGGTGACGTTGCTCCAGTTCAAGAAGACGGCCTTGAGGTGCAGCTTGCAGATCCGCTGCGCCTGGGCCGGCGTGATCTTCACCTGCGTGTAGGGAACCGGGAAGATCGAGGCCGCCGAGGCCGGTCCCCCCCAGTCCTTCGCCGAGTCGTGCACCTTGATGAGCGACGGCGGCGGCAGCGTCGTCGCCGGGTCGAGGTTCGCCGGCAGGGTCGGGTTCGGCAGGAAGTGCGCCTTGGCGCAGTTCGTGACGAGACCGCCGGGCTTGGGCAGGAACGCCGGCCGGCTCGTGGCGCTGGCGGGCACTGCCAGGGGCGCGACCAGCCCGAGGAGCCCGACGGCCCCCGCGAGGGGCCAGGCGGCCCTGCGGAATCGACGCTTCAGTCTCACGTGCTCTCCCCCATGCTCGGGCGCGCCGGACCGTCGCCACCCGGACGACCCCGGCTCTCGCCATTTCTTGTAAATTGCATAATACCTCGGTTACCGCTCGTCAAGGAGGTCGAGGCGCTCGGTCAGCGACTCGCCGAGCGGTCGAAGGCCAGGACGTAGACGCCGCTGTTCTTCTCCGACACGTAGATCACGCCGCGCCGGTCGACGAGGACGTCCTCGGCCTGGTGCACGAGGGTCGTCGGGAGCGGCCCCCGCCGCTCGGTGGGGTCGTCCGGGATGAAGTAGCCGACGATGTGCGGGTCGCGTGGGTCGCGCACGTCGTAGATCTGCAGGCCGGCGTTGAAGTAGGTGAGGTAGACGAGGTCGTCGTTCGGCGCCAGGCAGGCGAGCCCCTGGTGCTGGTGCTGGTTGTGCGGACCGAACCTCCCGCCCTTCTCGCAGAAGCTCGGGGCGTCGTAGCCGGGGGGGACCCGGGGCTGGGGGAAGAGCGCGAGGAGGACCGGGTCCTCCTCGTCGCTCACGTCGACCGTGCCCGCGAAGCCCGCCGGCTCGTCGCAGCGCTCCCGCAGGGCCTCGCTGTTCACGACGACGACGTCGCGTCCCGGGAGCGGCACCGCGGAGTGGAGCGCGATCGTGCTCCCGAGCGGGGGGTGGAAGGGCAGGTTGGACACGAGGCGCGGGGCACGCACGTCCTCGACGTCGAGGATCACGAGACCGCCGCGCATCCACGGGCAGTAGGCCCTCGTCCCGAGCACGTAGGCCCCGCCGTGCAGCGAGAGCCCGTGGCTCGGGTGCTCCTCGCTCGGGTAGGGCCTGCCGCGACGCAGCCGGCGCAGGTCGTCGGACGAGTACTGCTCGCCGCCGGCGCGGTGCTGCCCTGGGTACCACCAGGTCCCGAGGTGGCGAGGCGAGGCCGGTTCGGAGATGTCGACGGTCGCATAGACGTGGCCGTCGAAGCCGGGAAGGGTCGTGGTCGCGTGGACGACGTCGCCCCCGTTGTAGAAGTTGCGGTGCGTACCGCTCGCCCCGCTGCGCCACTGGCCGAGCAGGCGCGGGTCGTCGGGCTCGGAGACGTCCCAGACGAAGAAGCCGTCCATCGGCTCGGCGTCCGAGCCGCCCGCCGACCAGCCAGGGGGGACGTGCTCGAGCGCGGTGATCATCTTGCCGTCCGCGACCTGCACCTGGATGGTCCAGGTGTTCGGAGGACCCTCGACCCAGCGCAGGAAGCGCGGGCGCTCCGGCTCGGTGACGTCCACGATCGACCATCCCGAGTGCCACAGCGCCGCGACGTACAGGAAGAATCGTCCGTCGCGCTCTTGCAGCGCGAGCTTGAAGCTCGAGCGTCCCTGCAGGTCCTCGTACGCCAGGAGCTCGACGTTCTCGCTCCACACGGAAGGGTCCTCCCCTCGCTCGTCCCCAGGCGCGGGCGTCGCCCTAGGCCGGTCGGCGCCGCTCGCTCCAGAGCCGCTCGAAGGACGAGACGCACCGCCGGCACACCTCGTAGGGATCGAGCGCCCAGACGGAGTCCGGGACCGCGCTGCCGAAGCGCCCGTCGTCGGAGAACACCTCGACGTCGTACCATCCGTCGTAGCCGGCAGCGTCGAGCACGCCGAAGATCGACCGCAGGTCGATCTTCCCGTCCCCCGGCAGCCGCCGGTCGCACCACCCCAGGTAGGGATCGCGCCGGTCGTTGATCTGGACGCCGACCAGCCGGTCGGCGAACCGTGCGAGGTCCGCCTCGATCCCCGGGAGGTCCCAGAAGTGCCAGGTGTCGGCGATCACCGCGACGTTCGGCTCGCCGACGTCGTCGATGAGCCGCACCGTGTCGGGCAGCGTGGTCACGAGCGAACCGGCGTCCGCGCGGTACGGCTCGAGCCCGATGGTGATCCCGAGGCTGGCCGCGAAGCGGGCCACGGTGCGCAGCCCCTCGACCGTCACGCGGCGCATCTCCTCGACGTCGCGTCCGCGCGGGTCGCCCGTCACGCACAGGACGGCGACCGGGTCGAAGGCCGCCAGGCGCTCGATCGACGCACACATCGCCTTCACCCGCTCGGCAGGCTCGCTCGGCTCGGTGAAGTAGGCGTCCGGGTAGACCGAGGGAACGGTCCCGGTGCACAGCGTGGCTCGCAGGCCAGCCTCGCGCACCGCGGCGACGACGTCGTCGTCCCGGCCGGAGGGCGGGAGCTTGAACTCCCAGATGCCGATGCCCGGAGCACCAGCCGCCTTGCACGCCGCGATGTCGACCTCGACGGGGGCGCCGTAGGTCGTCACGGCAGCGATCGACAGACGTGGCAGCGACATCTCGCGTCCCCCCTGGAACGAGGCTGACGGCCCAACGGCCATCAGATATCCTACACGATCTGCTCAGATCGGGCCGGCCCGGACGGCGCCGTGCCCGTCGGCACAACACCCGGGCAGCCGCCCGCCGGCGGCGAGCCAGCGAGCAAGGGGGCTTGAGGTGGCGACGAACGTGATCGTGACCGGCGCGGCCGGCGGGATGGGCGCGGCGACGGTGCGCCTGCTCGCCGAGCGGGGCGTCAACGTTCTGGCGGTGGACCGCGACGCGGAGGCGCTCGAGCGCCTCGCGAGCGAGCTCGACGGCAAGGGCTGCGAGATCGTCGGGCGAGTCGCCGACGTCGGCAGCGCGACCGACGTGAAGGCGTTCGTCGACGAAGCCGCCGAGCGGTGGGGCGGGCTCGACGGGATCTTCAACATCGCCGCCATCCTCGGCGAGTTCGCGCCGATCACCGAATCCTCCGACGAGGGCTTCGACGAGGTGATCCGGGTGAACACGAAGAGCGCCTGGTACGGCATGAAGTACGCCATCCCGCACCTCATCGCGCGCGGCGGTGGCGCCGTCGTGAACACCGGGTCCTACCTGGCCTGGCACGGCTGCGGCCTGCTCGGTCCGTACAACGCGTCGAAGCACGCGCTCGTCGGTCTCACGAAGACGGCGGCGATCGAGTACGCGAAGTACAACGTGCGCGTCAACATCATCTGCCCCGGCTCGATGGACACGAAGATGAACATCGACACCGCCGCGGGCTTCCACCCCGAGGACCCCGAGGCGGGTCTGCGCGAGCTCGCCGCGAACACCTTGACCGGCCGGGTCACCCGCCCGGAGGAGGTGGCCACCGTCGGCGTCTTCCTCCTCCTCGATGCACCGATCCAGATGACTGGTGCGCTCGTGCCGGTCGACGGCGGCTACTCGGCGAAGTAGGGCGCTACGCGCAGAGGTTCCCCGTCGGGCCCCAGCGGAAGAACTGCTCGGGCACGAGCTCGTCGGGCAGCTGGCCGCGCACCTCGTCCCACAGGCGCGCCCAGGCGGCGGGATCGGCCAGGGCGGACGCGGGCGCTGCCGCGGAGCGCGCGACGAAGGCCGGGAACAGCGGCCGGCCCGTCGCCTGCCCCGTCGGCTGGTAGCGCAGGTCGAGGCTGACTCGCACGTCCGACTCGCTCGTGTTGTGGAGCGAGGCGTGCACGGTGCGCCGGTCGAGGAAGACGACGCTGCCGGCCGGCACCTCGAGCGCGACGGGCTCGCCGAGCTCGCAGACGAGCTCGGCCGGTATCTCGTACTGGTTGACCTGGAGGCAGTGGCGAAGGACCGGCGCGCGCTGCGAGCCGGGGACGACCTGGAGACAGCCGTTGCGCACCGTGGCGTCGGTGACCGCCACCCACGCGGTCACGAGGCAGGTGTCGTCGGCCTCGGCGAGCACCACACCGCTGTCTTGGTGCCAGGGGACCATCGCGGCGAGGAAGCCGGCGTCGCGCGGCATCGCCGCCTGCGGCAGCTTGATCCGCAGGTGCTGCACCGGGTTGCAGGTCACCTCGGGACCGACGAGGCAGGCGACGGCGTCGAGCAGGCCCGGGTCCACGAGGACGTCGAAGACGCTCCGGCGGGTGTTCATCGGCGTGTCGCGATCGACGTGGCCGCGCACGGGGAGGCTGATGTCGAAGTGCTGGCTGTGGTCGCGACCGGTCGCTCGCGCCAGCTCGACGAGCTGGCGCTGCCAGGGGAGCGCGGCGACCGCCGCCTCGACCTCGCCACGTTCGATGGCCGCGGCGACGAGCCCGACGGCGATCTCGGCGCAGTCGTCCAGCACGGCGGCGAGGCGCGCCGCGCCGACGACGCCCTCGACGACGAGGTAGCCGTCCTCGAAGAAGCGGCCCAGCTGGTCGGCACCGAGCGTTGCCATCCGCACCACACCCCCACGGAGGCGGCGACGGCCCGCCTGCGCGCCCGCGCACGATAGGCCCCGGCGCACGCCGTGTACAGGGCGAGGGGGGCGCGCCCCCCCGGGCCGCCTCAGGGCAGCTCGACGGTTCCCGAGAGGCGGAGACGTCCGGACGACTGGCCCACCCAGACGACGTAGCGGCCGGGGACCGTCGACCAGGTGCCGTCGACGAGGCAGCGGAGCGCGCCGGCCGGGACCGACAGCGTCACCCGCCTGCTCGCCCCCGGCCCGAGCGGCACGGTGGCGAAGGCCACGAGCTTGCGCGGCTCGCCCGCCGCGCTCGGGAACGCGAGGTAGGCCTGGACGACCGCCGTGCCGGCACGGCGCCCGAGGTTCGCCACCGACACGGACGCGGCGATCGAGTCGCCCGCTCGCTCGACGGCGAGGTCCGAGAGGAGGAAACGGGTGTAGGACAGCCCGTAGCCGAAGGGGAAGAGCGGCGTCTGCCCGGTGAGCTCGTCGTAGCGGTAGCCGATGGCGAAGCGCGTGCCGAAGTGGACCACCCCGTCGACGCCCGGCCACGACGCGACCGAGGCCGCGTCGCCCTGCGAACGGGAGGCCGGGAAGGTGATCGGCAGGTGCCCCGCCGGGTCGAACCGCCCGAAGAGCACCGCCGCCGTGGCCGCCCCGTCCTCCTCCCCCGGGTACCACGCCTCGAGGACGGCGCCGACGCGCCCGAGCCAGGGCATGAGGACCGCGCCGCCGGTGTTGAGGACGACGACCGTGCGCGGGTTCGCCCGGGCGACGGCCTCGATGAGGGCGTTCGCGTCCCCGGGGAGCGACAGTCCTGGACGGTCGACGCCCTCGCTCGACCAGTCGCTCACGAACACGACGGCGGCCTGCGCGTGGCGGGCCGCTCGCGCCGCGGCCTGGATCGCGGGCGTCTCGAAGCGCATGCCGATGCGGGGAGGGCCGGCGAGCGTCGGGAACCAGGCGACGTCGAGCGCGTAGCGGCGACCGGCGACGAGGGGCACCGACACGGCCCACGTCGAGCGGCCCTGCTCGCCTGGCTTCGCGTACAGCAGCCGGCCGTCGATCCGGAACCAGATGTCGCCGCCCCCGGTGATGGAGAAGGTGTACAGGCCGCTTCGCGCCACGACGAGCGTCGGGCGCCAGTGGTCGAGGTAGGTGAGGTCTCGCTGCGGGATCGATCCCGTCGCGGCGGCCTTCGAGGCGTCGAGCTCGGCGAGCACCGCGGCCTGGCCGAAGGGGGTCATGCCGATCGGGGGGTCGGGGACCGGCTCGTCGCTCGATCCCGGCCCGAGGTCCCCGAGGGGGATGGGCGGGAGCGGCCGATCGCCGCTCCCGCCGGGCTCGTAGGTCACCGCGCGCCGCAGGTTCCGGCGGATCGCGCCGAGCGGCGTGATGCGGAACGGCGCCACGACGTTGGCGCTGCCGAACCCCGCCGTCATCGCCTGGCTCGAGGCGTCGACCCCGATGACCGCGAGGGACCGCAGCCTGCGCGCGTCGAGCGGGAGCAGCCCGCCCCGGTTCTTCAGCAGGACCATCGAGCGCTCGGCGGCGGCGAGCGCGAAGGCGGCGTGCGCCGGACTGTCCACGTGCCGCCCGATCCAGCCCCGGCGCGGGCGGGAGATGAGCCCGTAGGCGAACATCTCGGCGAGCACCTTCTCGACCGCGTCGCGGACCGTCGAGCGCCTGAGCGCGCCCGAGGCGACGAGCCCGGCGAGCTCGCCGGGCGAGGCACGCTTGATGAGGTCGAGACCGGCAGCGAAGGCCCTCGCCGGCTGGGCCACCGAGTCGAGATCGGAGCGGACGAAGCCCGCGAAGCCCCAGCGCCCGCGCAGGACGTCGTAGAGTCCGGGGTCCTGGCACGCGTTCGTGCCGTTCACGAAGCCGTAGGCGCACATGACCGACGCGACGTGGGCCACCTCGACGGCGGCGCGGAAGGGCGGCAGGTACACCTCCGCGAGGGCGCGGCGCGAGATCACCTGGTCGAGGTGGACGCGGTCGATCTCCTGCGTGTAGCCGGCGAAGTGCTTCGCCTGGGCCATGACGCCTTGGGACTGGATCCCCTCGATCTCGGCGACGCCCATCCTCGCGACGAGGAGCGGGTCCTCTCCGTAGCTCTCGAAGGCGCGCCCGGACTCCGGGACGCGCTGGACGTTGAGGTCGGGGGCCTGGACGACGTCGATGCCCTGGCCGCGGGCCTCGGCGCCGAGCACCTCGCCGTAGCGGCGGGCGAGGTCGGGGTCGAAGCTCGCGGCGATCCCGAGGGACGAGGGCAGCTGCGTCACGCCCACGTCGTGGAAGGCGAGGCCGTTCGGGCCATCCTGGAGGGTGAGGGGCGGGATGCACAGCGAGGGGACGCCGGTGTTCTCGTTCTCGTAGCCGTTGCGCGCCCGAAGGACGAGGAAGGCGAGCTGCTCGCGAAGCGTCATCCGCCGGACGACCTCGGCGGCGAGCTGGTCGGGCGAGCTCGCCGCCGCCGCGGCCGGGCTCGCCCACGGGCAGCGCGCCCCCCGGTGGTGCCCGGCCGGGTGCGGGTGCCGGGTTCGCGCCGCGGCGACGGGCGCGAGTGCGAGGGCGGGGAAGCAGCACGCCAGCGCGAGGGCGGCGAGACCGTGGCGCGCGGTGCGCGAGCGCCTCGGGCCGGCCGCGAGCAGGCGAACGGGAGGGCTCGGCCGCAGGAGCACGCTCGGACCTCGTGGGGGGCTTGGTCGGGCGACGGGGAGGCTAGCACCGCCCGTCTCGCACCGGTCCCCGCCCGCCTCGCCGCGGGCGGGCGGCACCTCGCCGCGGCGCCTCGAGGGCCGAGGGTGCCCCTGCCAGCGGGCCGGGGACGGCGAGGCCCGGACCGCTAGTTCGTCGCCAGCCCCACCACGCTCCCCGCGCTCGAGCCGGCCCGCCCCTCGTAGCGGGCGTCGCCGAAGGCGTAGACGGCGCCGGTTCGGGTAGCGAGCCAGTAGCCGCGGCCGTCCGGGGTGGCCGCGAGCGCGACGACGGGTCCGTCGGCGACGCCAGCGGCGGAGCCGTAGCTGCGGGCATCGCCGAAGGCGTAGACCGCGCCGGCGCGCGTCGCCACCCAGTACCCCTTCCCGTCCGGGGTGGCCGCGATGGCCGCCGCGACGTCGCCGGCGCCGAGGACGGGCGAGCCGAGCCGGACCGCCGAGCCGAGCGCCTCGACGCTGCCGTTCGCGCCGAGGAGCCAGCACCCGTGCCCGCCCGAGGAGGGCGCGAGGCCCACGACGGGGGAGGAAGGCCGGGGGCGCGCACCGCCGAAGGCGGGGGCGTCGCCGTAGGCGTAGACGGCGCCCGAAGGCGAGAAGAGCCAGTACCCCCCGCCGTCGGCGTCGGCGACGATCCCCGCGACGTGCACCGCCGGGCCCCCGTGCGGTGACGCGTCCCCGAACGCGTAGACGTTCCCGCCGGCGGTGGCGAGCCAGTAGCCCTGGCCGCTCGGCGTCGCCGCGATACCGACGACGCGCGCGCCGGGCGGCGAGCCGACGAGCCCGCCGAGGGCCGGGAGGCTGCCGAAGCCCACGACCTCGCCGGCCGAGGTCGCGAGCCGGTACCCGTCGGCGGAGAACCGCACCTCCACCGGGCCACGCCTCGCGGCCGGCCCGACGCCGTGCCGCTCGTTCACCGCGGCGACGGAGAAGGTGTACGCCGCCCCCACCGAGAGCCCGCTCGCCACGGCGGCGCGGGCACCGGGTCCGACGCGCCAGTGCAGGACCGGCACGCCCGGCGCGCTCGCCGAGACCGCGTAGCCGGTGATCGGCGAGCCGCCGTCGCTGAGCGGGGCCCCCCAGCGCAAGAGCGCCCGGTCCCCGTCGATCGCGACGCGAAGGCCGACGGGCGGGCTCGGCGGGCTCGGCAGGTAGCGGAAGGTCGTCGCGGGCGACGTCAGGGTGCGCCCGGCGCGCGTCACGACGCGGATCGGCACGCTCGCGCCGGCCCGCCCGGGAGCGGAGCTGACGACGAGGAGGTAGGGGTCGCCGTCGGGGTAGCCCGACCCGGCGGCGAGGCGGCGCGCCAGGTTGCGCCCGAAACGGACCGCGACGGCGCCGTCGAGGTTGTCCCCGAACAGCGCGACGCGCGTCCCGCCGGCGGCGGGGCCGCTGCGCGGGTGCACCGCCGCGAGGCTCGGCGAGGCGGGGTTGAAGTAGACGAAGGTGTCGACCGACGGGTTGCGCCGGGCGCAGCCCGTGGGGCTGCACGGGACGACGTCCACGGGGCCCGGCAGGCTGCTCGGCGCGACGACCGTGATCGAGCGGTCGGAGACCACCCGCACGTCGTAGCTCGTCGCCGCGCCCGATGGCGAGGTCACGTCGAAGGGGATGAAGGCGACGTCGCGCACCTGGGCGAGGCCGGAGCCGGTGATGCGCACGAGCGTGCCGCCCGTCGTCGGACCGCCGTAGGCGCCGATCCGGCGGACGAGGGGGATGCCCGCGTAGGCGAAGCGCACCACGTTGCTCCGGCCCCCGACGCTCTGCACGCTGACGCCTCCTGCCAGCGGCTTCGGCTCCGCGCTCGCGCTGGAGGCCGCCGGCGGCGGGTCGATCATGATCGTGCTCGAGGAGATCTCGGTGATCTGGAGCTGCTCGCTCGAAGGATCGCTCGGCGGGCCGAAGTTGACCCACTCGAAGCTGTTGAAGGCGAAGCCGCTGCCGTGGATCGTCACCGGCGTGGACCCCGACGCGTCCGCGGGGTTCGGGGAGATCGAGGTGATCGTAGGTGCCGGCGCGTAGTCGTACTCGGTCGCCGCGGGAGCGACCTCCGTCTCGGGCGTGGGGTCGACGACGCCAGCGGGTGTGAAGACGACGGGCCCCGAGAGCGACGGCAGGATCGGCGCCGTCGGGCTCGTCCCGCCGGCGCCCGCCACGACGACCTGCACCTGGCACAGCGTGGCCGGGTCGAAGCCGGGGCCCGAGGCGCAGCTCGTCGCGCTCGACTCCGGCGGCACGGTCGCCGTGAGCTCGAAGTCGCTCACGACGTGGACGTCGCTCGCCGGAACACCGCCGAAGGTCACCGAGACGGGCCCGCCCACGAGGAAGCCCGCGCCGAAGACGTCGACCGTGTTGCCGCCAGCGACGTTCCCACCGCTCGGCCCGATCCCCGTCACCACCGGCACGGGCGAGGAACCGCTCTCGGCGACGTAGTCGTAGGTCGCCGCCGGGCCGGGAGCGCTCGTCGCGATCGCGTCCTTTGCGAGGACCGTCACGGTGACATCGACCGGGCCGGCGCCCGCGAAGCTCGCCGCGCTCGGTGAGCGCGTGCTCGGCGGCGCGACCACCGTCACGGAGCTCGCGCCGACCGAGGTCACCTGCGCCGGCGCGGCGCCGAAGTCGACGCGCAGCGCCCCTGGGTCGCCCGCGGGGAAGCCCGAGCCGGTGATCGTCACCGCGGTGCCGCCCCCGCTCGGGCCGTACGCAGGGCTGAGGCCGGTCACCGTGGGTCTCGGCGGCACGACGAGGGAGCTGCCCGTCGCGAGGGCGCACAGGGTGTCGGCGAGTCCGCCGCCGGCGGGCCGCGTCAGGACCGGCGAGCCGAGCCCGGTGGCGAGGTCGTAGCCGGGACCGGCCGAGTAGCCCTGACCCAGGCCGAAGACGTCGTTGGACCCCCGGGTCACGTCGTTGAAGTCCCCGGGGTAGTCGAGGGCCGCCGCCCGGTAGAGCAGGGGCGCGAGGAAGCCGAGGGTCGGACCGGCCGCCGTCGTCGAGAGCGAGGCGCAGGCCGGCGAGCTCGCCGTGTCCGCCATCATCGCCGCCCAGATCGGCGTCGCGGACGAGGTCCCCCCGAGCGTGGTCCACCCCGCCGAGCGACGCGGCCGGCGCGGGGCGTCAGCGCCGAGGCGCGGCGTCGGGCCGAAGGAGCTGCTGTAGACGGTGATGCCCCGCCACTCGTCGGCCGACGCGCTCACGTCCGGGACCTGGCGGTTGGCGGTCGGGTCGACGCCGGGGACGCCCGAGTCCGCCTGCCAGGCGGGGCTCGGCCACGTCGTCGAGATCCCGCCGCCCGTGCCGCCCCAGTTGGCCCCGTCGTTCCACACCGTCTCGGCCCCGGCGAGCGGCGGGTCGTCGCGGCTGAGCGAGGTCCCGCCGACCGCGACGACGTAGGGCTGGGCAGCCGGGTCGTCCACCGAGAGGTACGGCTTCACCGGCACGTTCGAGGCGAAGGGCGTCCCGGCGCAGTCGTCGGACCCCGTGTCCCCCGTGGCGGCGAAGACGGTCTGGCCCTGGGCGGCAGCCTCCTCGAACAGGTAGTTCTCGAGCTGCTGGGCACCGGGCGCGGCGACCTGGAGCGCCGACTCGCACTGGCCCCAGCTCGTCGAGACGATGTTCGCCGCGTCCTGGCTGACGATCGCGTTGTACTCGTCGAGGGCGCCGAAGGTGGTGTTCGGCGCCTCGTACACGAGGACCTGCGCCTGGGGGGCGAGGGCGACGAGGTTCTCGAGGTCGAGGATCGACTCGCCCGAGCCGGACCCGCTCAGGTCGAAGCCGTCGACGGGGACCGTGGTCACCTGGCTGGTGCGGTCGGCGCCGAAGTAGCAGCGCTCGAAGGTGGCGAGGTCGTGCCGCGAGAAGGGCTCGAGCTCGTAGAGCGCGATGCGCTGCCCTGCGCCGAGGCCACCGCGGGCGAACAGGCCGCTCAGGCCGTAGGCGGCAGCCACCTGGGTGTCGGTCCAGCCTCCCGCCGCCCGCGCGGCCGCCGTCGCCGCGGCGCACGCCCGCGGCGTCGTCGAGGCCGGCCCGCCGCCACCGACCCTCGGCGCGAGGCGCGCCCGTGCGGGCGGGTGCGCCGGGCGCGCGAGGAGCGCGTGCGGCACGACGAGGTTGTCGAGACCGAGCACGCTCGCCACGTCGCCCGCCCAGCGCGCCGGCAGGAGCGGCGCCGAGGTCGCGGCCCAGCCCTCCTGTCTGCCTGGGAGCCGGTAGCGCTCGAGGCGCACGTGGAAGGCGGCCTCCACGCGCGCCGCGCTGCCGGCAGCGGGGACGACCATCCGATTCGCCGGGACCCGACCGACCTCGAGGCCGGCCGCGCGGAGCCCCCGCGTCACCGCCGCGACCGCGGCCTCGGTCGGCCCGAAGCGGCGGGCGAAGGCGGCCGGCGTGAGGAAGTGCCGGTACAGGCGCGAGCCGGGATCGGCCACCGCGGCCGCGTAGGCGGCGAGGCCGGCCGGGTCGCGCGGCCGCAGCGCCACCCCCACCTGGAGGATCCGGCGCGCCCCGAGCGCGCCGCCGGGGCGGGCCGAGCGCGGCAGGCGGGCGGGGGCGCCGACCGCCACGAGCGCTACCGGCCCCGGCTCGGCCCCGGCGGCCGCCGGCGAGGCGGCGACGGCGGCCAGCGCGAGCGCCGCGCCGAGGAGCCGCGGTCCGGCCCGGCGCGCCCGGGCGGCGGGCCCGCGGCGCTGCTCGGCGCTCGGCGCCACGACCACCCCCTCCCCGTCTCGGCACGCTCCTGACACGGCTCGACCCCCGGCGTGGCCCGCTCGGACCAGGTGCGGGGCAGGGGCCGTACAGCCCCCGAGCGGGCGCACGATAGCCTGCGGCGCGCGCGGGACCGGACGCGCGGGCCCCGTTCAGGAGGGCGGCGCCGGGGCCTCGGAATGCCGGAGACGCCGCCCGGTGATCTCGCTCGCGACGATCCGCACCCAGTGGCCTCGCTCGCCCGTCACCCACGTGCGCAGCGGGAGGGCGCGCTGGCGCTCCGAGCGCTCGTCGAGCGCCGAGGTGATCTCGCGGCCCACGCCGCGCACGAGGACGCTCCAGCCTTCGCGGACCGCCGGATCCAGCTCGTCGACCTCGAAGGCCACCTTGTCGAGGCTCGAGTGGGCGAGCTTCGTCCCCGGGTCGCTCCTGAAGACGATGTCGTCTCCGTCGAGGACGTAGTTGACCGGGACGACGAGCGGCTGGCCGTCAGCGACCACCGCGAGCCGACCGACGTCCTTCGTCGCGAGCAGGCGGCGGCACTCGCTCTCGTCGAGCTCGTCCAGGCTCCCTGTGCCGCTGTCGGTGTCCATCGCAGATCGCGCCTCCCATCGAGGTCACGCTCGGGCCCGCTGCCGCGAGGCTGCACACGAGTCTGCGTCGCTCGCGTCCCGCAGGCCAGGGCGGAAGGTCACGGCCGGCTGCAGGACCTCGCCGCGTCCCGGGTCGAGAAGGGGCCGGGCGCCCCTAGCGCGCCGCACCCGGCGCGCCTCGACTCGGGGTCGATGAGAGGTTCGGTCCGCGTCGCGACGGTGGCCGGCATCCCCCTGCGCGTCCACTGGAGCCTCGGCCTCCTCGTGGTCCTCGTCCTCGCCACGACTCCCTCGGGCGGCAGCGCGCTAGCCGGGCGCGCCGCCTACGTCGCGGGCCTGTTCGCCTCGGTGACCGTCCACGAGCTCGCCCACGGGATCGTGGCTCGCCGGCGCGGCCTCGTGGTACGCGACGTCGTGCTGCTCCCGATCGGCGGCGTCACCGAGGTCGAGCACCTCGGTGAGTCCGCGCGCGACGAGCTGCGCGTCGCGATCGCCGGGCCGGCCTCGTCGCTCGCGATCGGCGCGCTCCTCGCGGCGGCCGCGGCCGGCGCGGGCTCGGCGCTCGTGCCGCCGGCCATCTTCGAAGGTGCCTGGCTGCCTCGCTTCGCCTGGGCGAACCTCGTGCTCGGCGCGTTCAACCTCCTCCCCGCGATCCCCCTCGACGGCGGGCGCATCCTGCGCGCGCTCCTCGCCCAGAAGGACGAGGAGCGCGGGACGGTCGTCGCCGCGCGCGTCGGCGAGGTGCTCGCCGTCGCGATGGTCGTCGCGGGGCTGCTCGTCGACCTCTGGCTCGTCGTCATCGGCGCCTTCGTCCTCGTGGGCGCTCGCGCCGAGCGGGCCGCCGCCGTGCTGCGCGCCTCGCTGCACGGCGCGCGCGTCGTCGACCTCATGAACCTCGAGCCCGCCGTCCTCGACGCCGCCGCCACGCGGGTCGAGGCCGCGCGAGCCCTGCGCCGCGCGCCGGATGGCGTCGTCTTCGTCACCGAGGCCGGCCGCTACCTCGGCACCCTCACCGAGCGGGCGCTCGAGCGCAGCGACGCCGAGCACGCGGGCGGCGCCGCCGACCGCGACGCGCCCGTTCTCGAGGCGACGGCCGAGCTCTACCCGGACGCGGCCGAGGCGCTGGCGCGCTCCCGCCTGCCCGCCCTCGCCGTCGTGTCCGACGGCGAGATCGTCGGCGCACTGCGTGCCGACGACCTCGACCGCCTCGTCCGCCGACAGGCTCGCGCCGGCGCCCGCCGCTGACGCCCCGCCCGCCAGGACGAAGGTCCCTGGCGGCGCGAGGTAGCGGGCGCCCATCCTCGAGACGACCACGAACCGCACCGAGCCGGGGCGCCATGTACGAGATCCTCGCAGCGATCGACGGCTCGCTCGCATCCGACCGGGCCCTCGAGGCGACCGTCGAGCTCGCGAGGGCGACGGGCGGGCACGTGCACGTCGTGCACGTGCGCGAGCTCGCCACCGTCGGCGCCTACGGCGCCGTCTACCGGTCCGAGCCCGAGGAGGCGGAGCGCCTCGTCCAGGGCTACGTGGAGCGCCTGCGCGCCGCAGGCGTCGAGGCCGACGGAGCGCCTCGCGACGCCACGCACCCCGAGGTGGCGCGTGACATCGTCGAAGCCGCCCGGGAGCACGACGCGTCGGTGATCGTGGTCGGCTCGCGCGGCAGGGGCGACATCGGCTCGATCGCCCTCGGGAGCGTCTCCCACGACCTGCTGCGGCGCGCCGACCGCCCGGTGCTCGTCGTCACCGCGCGCTGCGCGCGAGGCCCGGGCGACGGCCAGCGCTCGGCCTAGGCCTCGCTGCCCACGCGGTCGGCCGCCGGCGCCCCGTCAGTGCTCGCGAGCGAGAAGTAGGCCTCCTCCTCCTGGGCGTTGTGCAGGCGGACGAGCGCGTCGAGCCCGTAGAGCAGGCGCGCGAGCTCGCGCTGCTGCTCGTCGTCGGGACCGCCCTGGTCGAGCTCGCCGGAGAGGCCGGCGAGGAGGCGGGCGAGGTGGGCGATCTCGACGTGGGAGCGGCTCATCGGCCCGGTCGGGTCCCGGCCGCCGAGCACGCGCGCGACCGCCGGGTAGAGCTTCTCCTCCTCCAGGCGCTCGTGGGGCAAGAGCTCGCGCTCGAGGAACTCGCACAGCGCGCGCAGCTCGGCCCGCGCCACCTCGGGCGCCAGCGTGCCGAGCGAGTCGGCGAGCGCCCGCCCGCGCGCGAGGCGGTCGGCGAGCTGGCGGTGCTCGCCCTCGAGGCGCCGGGCGAGCTCGGCCGGCGGGCCCACGAGGCCGCGCGCTGGGCGCTCGCCGAAGGCGGCGCGCAGGGCGTTGGCGATCGCGACCACGTCGATCCCCTCCTGGAGGATCGCCCCGGCCAGCGGGGGCAGCCGGCCGAGCGCCGCCGCGACCATCGCGACCAGCGACAGCGCCATGCCGACGGCGGCGCTCTCGAGCGCGATGCGACGTGCCCGGCGCGCGACGCGCAGCGTCGCCACGAGGCCGTCGAGGCGGTCGAGGGTGAGGACGACGTCCGCGGCGTCCGACGAGGCGGACGCCCCGCGCCCGCCCAGCGCGACGCCGACGTCAGCCGCCGCGAGCGCCGGAGCGTCGTTCACGCCGTCGCCGACCATCACCGTGGTCCCGGCGGCCCGCTCGACCCCAATCGCAGCGACCTTCTCCTCGGGGCTGCGCTCGGCGAGCACCTCGTCGACGCCGAGCACGGCCCCGACGGCCTCGGCCGCCGGCTCGCGGTCGCCGGTCGCCATCACCACCCGCGACACGCCGAGCTCGCGCAGCGCGCGAATCGAGCGCGCCGCGTCCGGACGCAGCGGGTCGTCGAGCACGACCGCCCCAGCGAGGCGGCCGTCGACCTCGACGAACACCGACAGCGCCCCCTCGAGCGCGATCCGCCGGCGAACGGCGCGCACCCACGAGGCGTCCTCGGTGGCACCCAACCAGGACAGCCGCCCGACGCGGACACGGCGACCGCCGATCTCGCCTGCGACGCCGCCCGCGACGGACTCCTCGACGGCGCCCGGCCACTCGAGCGCGATGCCCCGTGCGGACGCCTCGCGCACCACGGCGGAGGCGAGCAGGTGGGCCGAGTGCTGCTCGAGCGAGGCGGCGAGGCGCAGCACCTCGCCCTCGTCCGTCCCGGGCGCGGTCACGACCTCGCGCACGCGCGGCGCTCCGCGCGTCACCGTCCCGGTCTTGTCGAGCACGACGACCCGGGTCTGCGCCAGGCGCTCGAGCACGCCGCCGCCCTTCACGATCACCCCGCGGCGCGCGGCCGTCGACAGGCCCGAGACGATCGCGACGGGGACGGCGAGCAGGAGCGGGCACGGCGTCGCCACGACGATGACGGCCACGGCGCGCGTCGCGGACCCGCTCGCCGCCCAGGCGCCGCCAGCGAGCGCGAGCGCGAGCGGCACGAAGCCTGCCGCGAGACGGTCGGCGAGGCGGGCGGCCGGCGGGCGCTCGTCGACGGCGCGCCGCACCAGGCGGACGATCGCGGCGAAGGTGCTCGCCTCCATCGAGGCCACCGCACGCAGGTCGAAGGCGCCGCCCACGTTGACCGAGCCACTCGCGACGACCTCCCCCCGGGCAAGGGCAACGGGGAGGGGCTCACCGGTGATCGAGGAGGCGTCGACGGCGGCTTCGCTCGACGCCACGCGACCGTCGACGGGGACGACCTCCCCAGGCTTGACGAGCAGGAGGTCCCCTGGCTCGACGGCCCCGGGGTCCACCTCGACGAGGGCGCCCCCCTCGTAGCGGTGCGCGACGAGGGGGGCGCCCTCGAGCAGGTGCCGCAGGTCGCGCGCCGCGCGCTCGCTGGCACGAGCCTCGAGGACCCGCCCCGTCGCGACCATGAGCCCGACGACCGCGCCAGCGGCGAGCTCGCGCACCGCGAGCGTGCCGACGAGCGCCAGGACGGCGAGTACGTCGACGCCGATCCGCCGCCGCCAGGCCTGGGCGGCGACGGCCCCGGCCGTCACCGCCAGCGCGAGCAGGGCACAGGCAGCGAAGAGCGCGTCCGAGGCGCCGGCCGCCCCTGCCAGGCGCGCGCCGACGCCGGCCGCGATCGTTCCGGCCGAGGTGGCGAGGAGCGCGCCGTCGCGCGCGAGGGCGCCCGAACGCCAGGGGCGCCCCGTTCCGGCGCCGAGGGCGCGCCCGCCGGCCGGAGGACGCCCCTCCACCCGGACCTCACCGGCCCCGGCACGCACGCGACTCACGGAGCCATCGTCCCGCCAGGAGGGTCGGGACAGCGAAGGCACGAGCGGAGAGCCGAGCGCGCCACGGCTCCAGTATCGAGGGGCGGCGCGGCCGGCCGAAGTGCCGGAGGTCCCGACGCCCGCCAGCAGGTTGCGACCGAAGACCCTGGTCGGGACGTGCGGGTAGCACGACGCTGAGCGCCGATGCGCGCCGCACCGGCTCCGGTCACCCCCGACACCCGAGCCGGCGGCCTGAGCGACGCGGGCGTCGCCGAGCGGGTCGCGCGCGGGGCGATCAACGGGCGCGCCGCCGGCACGAGCCGGGGCTGGCGGTCGATCCTGCGCGCCAACGTCCTCACGCGCTTCAACGCGCTCCTCGGCGCCATGTGCGTCCTCGTCCTCGTCGTCGGGCCCCTCGAGGACGCCCTCTTCGGACTGATCCTCGTCATCAACACGACGATCGGCGTGATCCAGGAGGTGCGCGCCAAGCGGACGCTCGACCGGCTCGCGCTGCTCCACGCGCCGCGCGCCCGAGTCATTCGCTCGGGGGTCCCCCGGGAGGTCCCGACCGCCGAGATCGTCCTCGACGACCTCCTCGAGCTCCGTCGGGGCGACGAGCTGCCGGTCGACGCCGTGCTCGTCGAGGGCTCGGGAATCGAGGTCGACGAGTCGCTCGTCTCGGGCGAGTCCGAACCGGTCGACAAGGCAGTCGGCGACTCGCTGTACTCGGGGAGCTTCGTCGTCGCTGGCGAGGGCGTCGCCGTGGCAACGGCTGTCGGCGAGCGCTCGCTCGCCAGGAGCCTCGTCGACGAGGCGAGACGGCTCCGTCCGGCGAGCTCCGAGCTGCAGCGCGCCATCAACGGCATCCTGCGCATCGTCACCTGGGTCATCGCACCGCTCACCGCACTGCTGTTCTGGAGCCAGCTGAGCGGCACCGCGACGACCGCCGACGCGCTGCGGGCCTCCGTGGCCGGGACCGCCAACCTGGTCCCCGAGGGGCTCGTCCTGCTCACGAGCCTCGCCTACGCGCTCGGCGCGCTGCGGCTGACCAGGTCGAACGTCCTCATCCAGGAGCTCCCCGCCGTCGAGAACCTGGCACGCGTCGACGTGCTGTGCTTCGACAAGACGGGGACGCTGACCACCGGACGCCTGCGCGTCGAGCGCCTCGAGCCCCTCGTCGAGCACGTGCCGCTCGGTGACGTCCTCGCCACCCTCGCGGCCACCGAGGCCGAGCCGACGCCGAGCCTGCAGGCGATCGCACGAGACTGCGGCGGCTCCCGCCTCGCCGGACGAGCCGCCGTGCCCTTCTCCTCGGCGCGGCGCTGGAGCGGCGTCGAGGTGCCCGGGCTCGGCAGCTACGTCCTCGGCGCGCCCGAGACGCTCCTCGCCGCGCGCCCCGACGCCCGTCTCGCCGGGCGCGTCGAGGAGCTCGCCCGCCACGGCGTGCGGGTGCTCCTCGTGTGCCGCTCGCCCGAGGCGCTCACGCCGGCGCGCCTGCCGGCCGGCCTCGAGCCGGTCGGGATCGTCGGCCTCGCCGAGGAGCTGCGGCCCGACGCGGCGGACACGGTCGCCTTCCTCGTCGCCCAGGGAGTCGAGCTCAAGGTCGTCTCGGGGGACCACCCCGCGACGATCGCGGCGGTCGCTCGCGCCGCCGGTGTCCCCGAGCGCGGCGAACCCGTCTCGGGCGAGGCCCTCCCGGCGAGCGGCTCCGCGCTCGAGCGCCTCGTCGAGGACCGCTCGGTCTTCGGCCGCATCGGGCCGCGGCAAAAACGCGAGCTCGTCGAGGCACTGCAGCGCCGCGGCCACGTCGTGGCGATGACGGGCGACGGGGTGAACGACGTGCTGGCGCTGCGCCGAGCCGATCTCGGGATCGTGATGGGGAGCGGCAGCCCGGCGAGCCGGGCCGCCGGGCGCGTCGTCCTCCTCGACAGCGCCTTCGCCGCCCTCCCCGAGGTGCTCGCCGAGGGCCGCCGCGTGCTCGCCAACGTCGAGCGGGTCGCCAAGCTCTTCGTGGCGAAGACCGTCTACGTCGCGCTGCTCGCGCTCGCGATCGGCGCCGCGCACCTCGCCTACCCCCTCTTCCCGCGCCACTTCACCCTCGTGAGCACGCTCACGGTCGGCGTACCGTCCTTCTTCCTCGCCCTCGGCCCGGCCACGACGCGGCTTCGGTCGGGGTTCGCGGAGCGGGTCGCGGACTTCGTCGTCCCCGCGGGCGTCCTCGCCTTCGCCGGCGCCTTCGGGAGCTACCTCTACGCCCGTACCGCTCCGGGATCCACGCCCGCGGCTGTCCGCACCGCGACCACCCTCGCGATCGGCGTGGCCGGCCTCGCCGTGCTCGCCAGCGCGGCTCGGCCGCTCACCCGCTGGCGCATCGCCCTCGTCGCCACCATGGCCCTCGGGCTCGTCGGCGCCCTCGGCCTCGGCGCGTCCAGGCGCTTCTTCGAGTTCTCGGGGCCGAGCCCGGGCACGCTCGCGGCCGTCCTCGCCATCTCGCTCCCTCTCGGCGCGCTCGTGCTCCTCGCCACCTCGCGCTCGAACGGCCGCGTCGGCGCTGCCGTCGCCGCAGTGGTCCCCCGTCGGCGCGAGGACGCGCGCCGCCCGGCGGGGTCGCAGCAGTGAGTCGGGGCTCGGGCCTCGACGGGGTCGCCGGGCAGGCGCCTGCGGCGCCGGCCAGGGTGGTCGAGACCCACGTCTCGACGGTCTTCCTCGTCGGCGAGCGCGCGTACAAGCTGAAGAAGCCCGTCGTGGCCGACTTCGTCGACCTCTCCACCCTGGCGGCGCGCCGGGCCGCCTGCGAAGCAGAGGTCGAGCTGAACCGCCGCCTCGCCCCTGACGTCTACGAGGGCGTCGCCACGGTGTGCGGGCCGGGCGGCGAGCCCTGGGACCACCTCGTCGTGATGCGGCGGCTGCCGGACGATCGCCGCCTCACTCGGGTCGTCGAGCGATCGCGCTCGGCCGGCGAGCAAGCGGTCGTCGCCGTCGCGCAGGTGGTCGCGAGCTTCCACAGGCGCGCCGAGCACTCCGAGCGCATCGACGAGGCGGGGGCGCCGGGGTTCGTCCTCGCCCTGTGGTCGTCGAGCCTGCGCACCCTCGAGGGCAGCGAGCTCCCGGCCGGCGCCCGGGAGCTCGCGGCGCGCATCGGCTCGCTGGCCCGCCGCTACGTGCTCGGCTGCGCGCCGGCCTTCGAGGTGCGGGTGCGCTCGGGGCGCATCGTCGACGGCCACGGCGACCTGCAGGCAGACGACGTCTTCTGCCTCGACGACGGACCGAGGTTGCTCGACTGCCTCGAGTTCGACGCCGAGCTGCGTCACGGCGACGTGCTCGCCGACGTCGCCTTCCTCGCCATGGACCTCGAGCGCCTCGGGCACGCGAAGCTCGCCGAGTGCTTCCTGCGCGCCTACGCCAGCGCGTCCGGAGACGCCTGGCCGGCCTCGCTGCGCGAGCACTGGGTCGCCTACCGGGCGCTCGTACGCGCGAAGGTGGCGGCTCTCCGTGCGGCCCAGGGCGACGTGTCGGCGAGCGCACGCGCGGCGAAGCTCCTCGCGCTGTGCTGGGCGCACCTCGAGGCTGCCATCCCCCGGCTCGTCCTCGTCGGGGGCCTCCCCGGCACCGGCAAGTCGACGCTCGCCGCCGGGATTGCCGCGGCGCGCGGCTGGCAGCTGCTGCGCAGCGACGTGGTGCGCCGGGACCTCGCGAACGACCAGCAGGCCTCGCCAGGCGCCCCGGGCTTCGGCACCGGCCGCTACCGTCCCGGCGAGGTCGCGAGGACGTACGCGGCGATGCTCGCCCGAGCCGTCGAGCTGGTGCGAGGCGGCGAGAGCGTCGTCCTCGACGCCACGTGGACGAGCCGTCGGCAGCGCCAGCTCGCGGCGCTCGCCGCGGCCAGCTGCGGCGCGCACCTCGTCGCGCTCCGCTGCGACGCGCCGCTGGCGCTCGCCGCGCGACGCATCGCGAGGCGCGCCGCCGCGGGTCTCGACGCGTCGGAGGCGAGCGCGCGAGTCGCGCGCGAGATGGCGGCGCGTGCGGACGCCTGGCCGGAGGCGGCGACCGTCGACACGACCGGGGCGAAGCGTACGAGCCTCGGGGCCGCCCTCAAGGCCATCGCCGCCTCCAGGCCGACGGGCTGAGGACGACCGATCGCGGACCTCGCCGACGTACCGAGAGCTCGGAGACGACGGGGCCAACGAGCACCTGGCGGCTCTCGCCCTCCTGCGCCCCACCGGTGCGGACCGCCCATGGAAACGACCGGCGTGCGCTGCGCTGACGCGCCGCAGCGGTCGGGGGCGTGCCGGACAGGGTGTTCGTCCGTCGTCGCTCGACGCCCCGTGCCGAGGCTTCGCCCCGCGCGGGCGCATCGCCCAGCCGCCTTCGCGCGCTTCGTGGCGCGAGGCGCAGGCTGCGGCCAGCCGACGTCCGGCCGGAGCGAGCGCGCGGCACCCTGCTCGCGGGCGTCGGTTCGCGCGCCCCTCCGCCTGGGGGCGGCCGCCCACGAGACGGCAGTCGCGCCGGGGACGCCCGACGTGCCGCCTTCGCCTCGTGTTCTCGCCGGGACGCACGCGCCGCCGCCTCGCCCGAGACAGGCCCGCCTCCGAGGCCGCCCCGGCCGCTGGGCCCGAGGGGCGAGCCGCGCCGATCGCCCGTCTAGGATGCGCCCGACATGCGAGCGCGTGCCAACGAGACGGCGCCCGCGACGAGGCTCGACGGGGAGGTCGCCGCGGTGACGGGCGCGAGCCGCGGGATCGGTCGCGCCATCGCGCGCGCCTTCGCCGACGCCGGCGCCGCAGTGGCCCTCGCCGGCCGCGACCGCGCCGAGCTCGAGAGCGCCCGGGCAGAGGTCGAAGCCCGGGGGGCGCGCTCGCTCGCCGCCTACTGCGACGTGCGCGACCCCGACTCGGTGGACGCCTTCGGCGATGCCGTGCGCGAGGCGCTCGGTCCGCCGACCGTCGTCGTCGCCTGCGCGGGAGTCGCCGGACCAACGAAGCCGCTCCACGAGCTGGCTGTGTCCGAGTGGGAGGAGTGCGTCTCGACCGATCTGACAGGCGTCTTCCTCACGTTCCGACGCTTCATCCCGGCAATGCTCGAGCGGGGCGCGGGCAGCTTGATCGCGATCTCCTCCATGACCGGCAAGCGGCCCCTCGCCGGGCGTAGCCCGTACGCCGCGGCGAAGCTCGGCGTGATCGGGCTCGTACGGACGCTCGCGCTGGAGCTCGGACCGTTCAACATCCGCGTCAACAGCGTCTGTCCCGGGGGCGTGGACGGCCCGCGCATCGACCTGGTCCTCGAGAACCAAGCCCGCCTGCTCGGCATCTCCGTCGACGAGGCGCGCCGGCAGATGACCGAACCCGCTGCCTTGAAGCGCCTCGTTCGCCCCGAGGAGGTCGCGAGCGCGTGCGTGTTCCTGGCGTCTGCCGCCGGATCGGGGATCACCGGCGAGGACCTCAACGTCACCGCCGGCCTCGTCATGTACTGACAGGTGACCGCACGCGCCGCGGCGCGCCGGACTCGGACCGCGGGCTAGCCCCGCGACCAGCGCCGCAGCCGGAGGTCCGCCTGCTCCTTGTGCCCCCAGAAGCGTTCGACCTCGCAGATGCCCGAGACGTGGCGCCCAACGACGACACTCGCCTCGCGCGTCGCCCGCTGGTAGGTGACCGTCTTCAGGAACTTGCCGACCCACAGGCCGCCCGTGTAGCGGGCCGCGCCGCGCGTCGGGAGGATGTGGTTCGTGCCGATGGCCTTGTCGCCGTAGGCGACGTTCGTCGCCTCGCCGAGGAAGAGCGCGCCGTAGTTCCGGAGGCGTTCGAGGTAGTAGTCGGGGTCCGAGGTCAGCACCTCCACGTGCTCGAAGGCGAGCTCGTCCGCGAGGGCGACCGCCTCCTCGGCGCTGTCGACGAGGTAGATGCGCCCGTAGTCGCGCCACGCCGGCCCCGCGACGTCCGCCGTCGGGAGCGAGCGCAGCTGGCGCTCGCACTCGGCGAGCGTCTCGCGCGCGAGCCGCTCGCTCGTCGTGATGAGCACCGCCGGCGAGGTCGGGCCGTGCTCGGCCTGGCCGAGCAGGTCGGTCGCCACGAGCTCGGCGTCGCAGCTGTCGTCGGCGATGACGAGCACCTCGGTCGGGCCCGCGACGAGGTCGATGCCAACCGTCCCGAAGAGCTGGCGCTTCGCCTCCGCGACGTAGGCGTTGCCCGGACCGCAGACCATGTCGACGCGCCCGATCGTCTCGGTCCCGAGGGCCATCGCGGCGATCGCCTGCACCCCGCCGAGCACGTAGATCTCGTCCGCACCCGCGAGGTGCATCGACGCGATCGTGGCCGGGTAGGCGCCGCCCTCCAGCGGCGGCGTGCACGCGATCACCCGAGGGACCCCGGCCACCTTCGCCGTGAGGATACTCATGTACGCGGAGGCGACCATCGGGTAGCGGCCGCCCGGCACGTAGCACCCGACGTTCTGGACCGGGATGTGCCGATGGCCCAGGCGCACACCCGGGATCGTCTCCACCTCGAGCTCGTGCAGGGTCTCGAGCTGCGAGGTGGCGAAGCTGCGCACCTGGTCCTGCGCCCATCGGATGTCGTCCAGCGTGCTGGTCGGCACCTTGGCCAGGCTCCCCGCGATCTCGTCGTCGCCGAGGCGGAACGACGGCGGGCTCCAGCCGTCCAGCGTCGCGGACAGCTCCCGGACGGCGGCGTCCCCGCCGGTCCGCACCCGGTCGATGAGCTGGGCGACCCGAGGCGCGATCTCCTCGCTCGCGTCCGCGGGCGAGCCGAGCCCCTCCTTCACGGTCCGTACCATCGCCCCTCCTTGGCTCGCAGAGCGCCGCGGCTGGCGCCGCCCAGCGGCTGCCCGTCGAGCCGCGCCGGATCCGAGGCGCCCACCACCTTCAGCGCTCGGCCGGCGCGGTGCAAGTCGCCGACGCGCGCTCGTCGGACAGCTTCGTCGAGCGCCAGACGCTACATGTGCGCGAGGGCGACGCCGAGAGGTGTCGGTCCCGCGAGCTGCGAGAGACGCGGCGCGACGCGCGATCGCGACGCGCACCTCGATCGGCGCGTGGAACGCCCCAGGCTCGTCACGTCGGCTGCCGCCTGCCTCGAGCGAGCACGGCCGCCACGAGGATCGCCACCGCGAAGACGATGTCCTGGAGCGGGCCTCCCAGCCTGGCGCCGCCCAACATGGTGCTGAGCGCCTGGAGGACGATCGCCCCGGCCACCGTGCCGAGGAAGAGCCCCCTGCCGCCGGTCGCCGAGGCGCCACCGACCATGACGGCCGCGAGCGACAGGAGCAGGTACGGGTCGCCGATCGACAGGTAGCTCTGGCCTCTGAAGCCCGCGAGGAGCAGGCCACCGATGGCAGCGCTGACGCCGCTCAAGACATAGGCGCCGACGATCGTCGACCGCCTGCACGTGGACGCCAGCGCGGGCGGCCGCGCGCCCATGGCAGCGGGCTGGAGGGTCCTGCCGCGGGCCATCTTGGCCGTGACGGCTGTCCCGAGGATGAGGAACGCGAGCAGGACGACGACGAGCGCCACGAGCGCGCCTCCGGAGAAGCCCCCGACGGCAGCCTTGGTGATCACCGCCGGCGCCGACCCCGTCGGCTGCCCGCCCGAGGAGACGAGCGCCGCTCCTTCGACGACGGAGTTCGTCGCAAGCGTGACAATGACCGGTGACGTCCGAGCCACCGTGACGACCAGCCCGTTGACGAGACCGATGAGCGTCCCGATCCCGAGCACGAGCAGGACGGCGGCCGGAGCGTGCGAGCTCAGCCCCTGCGTCACCCCGGTCAGCACGACCGCCGCGAGCGTCATCGTGGCCGGGACCGACAGGTCGAACCCGCCGGTCAGCACCACAAGGCCCTGTCCGAAGCCCACAAGGGCAGTGAGCGTCGCCAGGCTGAGAACCGTCCGCACGTCGCTCGCCGAACCGGACCTCGTACCGACGAGGCGCGTGCAGGCGAGGAGGACGACCGCGACCACGTAGAGTGCGACGACCCCCCGGTTGGTCGCCCCGAGCAGCCACCTCCGGACGGAGGCACGCCGGCCTGCCTCGGCGACCGGTCGCTCGAGCAGCGAGCTCACGCGCGCCCGTCCTGCGGTGCGGCGGGTGTGCTCGCGCCCGGCGCCGCCGGGCTCCCCCACCGGCCGACCCCGCTCCCGCCGTCGAGGACGAGCCCCTTGAGCACCGCAGCGAACAGGATCGCACCGTTGAGCACGCCCGTGTAGAAGGCCGGCACCTGGAAGGCAAAGAGGATGTCGTCGACCGAGGTGACGATGAAGGCACCGAGGATCGCCGTGAGAGGATCGCCGCGGCCGCCGCCGAGCCGAGTACCGCCGAGGACGACTGCGGCGATGGCGGTGACAACGAGCGTGCTGCCGAGGTTGGGGTCCCCGCTGCCGCTCATCGCGGTGAGGAGCAGCGCCGCGGCGCCGTAGAAGAGACCCGCCAGGGCATGGCCGGCGACGATCGTGCTCCGGACCCGCCTGCTGCTCGAGGGCGCGGCTTCGGCCTCGGAGCCGAGGGCATACAACCTGCGAACCCAGCCAGTCCGCTTCGTCGCCCACCACACGAGCACAGCCGCCACCAGGAGGTAGGTCGAGTTGGGGATGCTGATCAGGAAAGATCCGCTCAGGGTGCTCGCGAACCCGGATTGGACCGTCCCGCCAGGCTGCGACCTGACGAGGAGCGCCACGCCTTGCCAGAGGAACGACATCGACAGCGTTACCAGGATCGACGGGAGGTTGAGGCCGGCGACGAGCAGCCCGTTGGTCGCGCTGACCGCAACGCCAGTGGCGAGCACCTCGATCGAGACGCCCAGCTGGGAGCCTGCGGAGGCGCCCATCTGGCTGACGAGGATCACGTTGAGCAACGAGAGGATCGAGCCGATCGACAGGTCCAGCCCTCCAGCGACGACGACGACGGCCTCCCCGGCGGCGACGAGGCCCAGGCCGATGCCGCCGTTGGCGAACCCCTGGACCGACCCGGCCGTTCGCGCGCTCGGGTCGACGGACCAGTAGACGGCCAGCAGGACGAGGAGCAGCAGGACGGCAACGACCACGGAGCGCCGCTCGGCCCCCCACGCGCGGGCGTGCACCAGCAGCGACTGGGTCGGCGCCCGACGCGGCGCTTCCGCGCTCGTCAGCAGCTGACGCCCGACACCAGCCATCGCGGACGACGCCTCCTTGATCGCTCGCGCGCCGCTGCGAGTATGAACGGGCGACCAGCCTGTGTCATCGTGAGGACGCCGTTCGTTGAAGCGTCGCCGACCTCGTGCGAATGCCAGGGGCTGCTGTACCTGGTCGGCGATGGCGCGGATGCCCGAGCCCCGCTGCGCCGCACGTCACGCCCACGTCCTCGACGCAGCCGCGAGCCACAGGCACGGCGTCGACACTGCGCAGGCGACCAACCAGGACCAAGCCACCTCACAATCACTCACGGCCGTCACGCTGCTGCGACCGGCCGCGGCCTCGGAGCAACCGATGATCGAACGAGTGCCGGGTCGGTGGCGCGCCGAGCCGGTCATGGCGCCGACCGCCAGCGCGCCAGCCGCGAGGTTGCGGGTTAGAGTACGGGCACCGGGAGAGGTGCGAGAGCGGCCGAATCGGGCTCACTGCTAATGAGTTGACCCGGGGCAACCGGGTCCGAGGGTTCAAATCCCTCCCTCTCCGCTCACCGATCGAGGGGTGCCTCGCGCCTGTCGCCGGCGACGTGCGCCTAGTTTGGCTCGCCGCCCTGCCGGCGACGGGGCGGGGGCGGCTTGGGGGACGGCGCCGGCCAGCCCCGACGAGCGCCGCCTCGCCCGTCCGTCGCTCCTGCCTCGCCCCCTCGCGCTCGTGCTGGTTCGACCTCCGCGGGTGTCTCCGGTGGCTGCACGTCGCTCGCTTCACCGCCGTCCGCGACCTCGGGTACGCCGGGCCACGCTGCTGATTCCTCGCGTGGCGCGACACGGGTCGCGCCACCGAGCTCCGCCAACAGCTCGATCCCCCCTTCGCGTGCGACCGACGCCGCGTTCGCGCCCTCGACCGTCGCGCGCAGGTAGAGGTAGACGACGGCGACGAGCGCGATCTGCACCGGCGAGAGCAGGAGCTCGAGACAGTACGCGACCACCTGTGATGCCGTCGCGTTCGCGGCGCCTGACGACGCGAAGAGCGCGCCGACGATGAGGCCGACGACGAGCGAGATGACGAGCACGGCCGCCTCGACGAGGACAAACGCGCCGAAGACCGTCCACCACCGCCCCCGCACGAGCCGGCGAGACCGCCTGAGCGCGTCCCACCCGCCGCGACGTTCGATCACGATCGCAGGCATCGCGACGAACCAGGCGAACCAGAGGTAGATCCCCGGAGCGACGAAGCACACGAGACCGAGGAAGCCGAGAATCACGATCGCGCACGCGCCGGAGAAGAGCGGTCCGACCCGTGCCGCGGCAACCCGTACCGACTCCCTCCAGTCGGCAACCCCGCCGACGGCCGCGCTCACGGCAGCGTGCACCCCCGTCCCTACGGCGAGGAGGCCTCCCAGCGCGATGACCAGGGCACCGAGCACCGCCAAGAGCTCCGTCGAGCTGCTCGCGCGGCTCGCGCCGCTCCTGTAGGAGTCGAGTGCCCAGCCGCCGAGCGCGAGACACGGCGCGAGCGCGACGGCCGCCGCAGCCAGCAGGCACCGGTAGTGGGATCGTGCGAGGCGGAAGGCGGCGCCAGCGAGGTCGCCCGGTCCGGGTCGCCTGACCAGTCCGTCCGCCGCCGTGGACATGGAGGAACGCTACCAAGACGACGTATGTCCACCCTGCCCCGACCGTGGTGCGCTCCGAGTAACCTGTTGACCGCTGAGCGAAGGAGCCCTCGGGCCCTCTGTTCACGCGGGCGCTCGTAGCTCAATTGGAGAGAGCATCTGACTACGGATCAGAAGGTTGGGGGTTCGAGTCCCTCCGAGCGCGCTAGAACAGTCCAGGTCAGACGGTCTTCTCGGGTCGTCGTCGCATCCTTGAGTTAGCCTGACCCTCGAAAACCCAACACGAAACCCAACAACGCTGTTGGGCGGGTCGGAGAGGGGGCCTCGAAGTGGCCGGCAGCATGAGGCAGGTGGGCAGGGACACCTGGGAGCTGCGGGTGTACCTGGGCAGGGACTCCGAGGGGCGGGTGCACCACCGCCATGCCCGCTTCCGGGGATCGCGCCGCCAGGCGGAGCGCGAGTTGGCCCGTATGGTGGCCGAACAGGAGGCCAGGCCCGCCCCCGCACTCGAGGAGCCCCGCCTATGGGGCCCTTCGACAACGGTCAACGACGCCATCTCGGCTTGGCGGGACAACGGCTGGGAGGATCTCTCGCCCAAGACCGCCCGCCACTACGAGAGCATCTGGCGCGTGCACATCTTCGCCTCGATCGGCCGGCGGGGGATCTCGTCTCTTACCACCTACGACGTGGAGCGTTTCTATCGTTCCCTCAAGGCGGCCGGCCTGTCGCAGGCGACAGTCCGCCAGGTCAAGTCGGTGCTGCACCGAGCCTGCCGCCTGGCGCAGAAGTGGAGCGGCGGCAGCTTGCACAACCCGGCCGCGGACGCCGATCTTCCGGTCTGGAGGCTGGAGGAGAAGCGTGAGGGCGTGCGAGCCCCTTCGCTCGGCGAGGTGCGGGCGTTGATCCAGGCGGCGATGGCGGCGGAGATCCGCTTCGGGACCCTTGTGCGCTTGCTGGCTGCCACCGGCATGCGCAGGGGGGAGGCATGTGCCCTTCGCTGGAGCGACGTTGAGTTCGACACGGGTCTGGTCACCGTGGACGAGAGCGTGGTTGGCGCCAAGGGTGGGGCAGTCGTCAAGTCCCCAAAGACCAAGGCCAGCATCCGTAGGCTGGCCTGCGATCCGGCTACCGTTGCCGCGCTCCGGGAACTGCGAGCCGAGCAGGAGCGGCTGGCTTTGGTCTGCGGCGAGCCACTGACCGAAAGCGCGTTCGTCTTCTCCTTCGAGCCAGCGGGTCAAGTGCCTCCCTATCCAGACTCCTTCAGCCACGCCCTCGCCCGCCTGCGAGATAAGGGGCTGGTGGCCCCGGACGTGCACCTGCACTCGCTTCGACACTTTCACGCGACTGCACGCGACCCCGTGATCAGCGAGGCTCAGAAGCAGGCCCGTCTCGGCTGGTCCACCGTGCAGATGGCGCGCCACTACACCGACGGCCTGTCCGAGGAGGATCGTCGGGCTGCCGAGCACGTGGGCGAGCTTCTCGGTTGAGAGCCCGGACCCGACCGCCGGGCGGTGTTCCAGACCTCGCGACGGACCTCGTCGAGGACGTCGGTGGCCCACTCTGGACGACATGAAAGCTGTCGATGCAGAGCGTGGCGTTCTTGGCCCGCTCGGCGACGACGTCGGCTATCCCCTCGGCCCCGTCGGCCGAGACGAGGGTGATCTGCGCACAGCGCTCTTCGCCGAGCAGGTCGAAGAACCTGTTCAGCGTCTTCTTGTCCCGGCCGACCGCCGCCCAGACGAGGCGCCGCGAATCGTGGTCGACACAGATCGTCAAGTAGCGGTGCCCGCGCTTGTAGCTGATCTCGTCGATGCCGATGCGACGGAGCCCGTCGAAGAGGTCGTGCGCGGCGCGCCCGCCCGCGACGACGCGGGAGACGACCGATCCCACCGTGCGCCAGGCGACACGCATCATCGAATAGACCGTCGACTTCGCGGTGTGGGTGACGAGCCAGGCCACCTCGTCGTCGAAGTCCCGGGTGTGGCCGGCCCCGTGTCGGGCCCACGGCACCTGGGCGACCGTCGGTCCGTGGGTGGGGCAGCTCACCCTCGGCGAGTCGGCCTCGAGAAAGCACATCACCGTCCCGAGGTCGAGACACCGCCAGCGTCGCCGCCCCTCGCCCTGGTCATAACCTGGAGCACGGACCCCGCAGCGTCCGCAACGGCGCTTGGCCGCCTTCCTCGGGCGCACGTGCGCGACGACCGCGTTCGCCTCCTCGTCGACCTCGACCGACTCGATCACGGTGGCCTTGTCGACACCGAGCATGCGCCGCCATACGTTGGCACCGAGCAACGTCGTTCTCCTTGCCTCGTCTTCGGACCCTTCGTCAGGTCGAAAACGTAGACAGGAGGCGGCGTTGCTCGCGTCTCAGCTGCTCAACGCGCCCACGGATCGGTCAGGAGAGCCACAAAAGCCGACGCCCGGCGCAGGGGTCAAGTCCGGCGGAGTGGTGTATGACGACTTCCGTGTCAACCGTGTTGCCTCGGTTCAGCTGATGGCTTCGAGCTCCGCTGGCACCACCTCCTTCGGGTCGGTTCCGACTGCGCCGCCGGCGGCGGCGCTCAGACGGGCTTTGGCGAGTGACTCGGCGCTCATGGAGCGTCGTGCCACGGCCCACTCGTCGTGCTGTTCGGCGAGGACGGCGCCGCAGAGGCGGATGAGGGCCGGGCGGTTGAAGAAGATGCCGACGACGTCGGTGCGCCTCGGAGCTCCTGGTTGAGCCGCTCCTGGCCGTTGTTGGACCAGATCTGGCGCCAGTGCTCGACGGGGAACGTGGAGAAGGCGAGGAGGTCGGCCTCGGCGTCGGTGAGGAACGCTGCTGCGTCGGGGAACTGTCGCTCCAGCTGGTCGACGACCCGGTCGCACTGAGCCTTGACCTGGGCGGCGTCGGACTGCGCGAAGATCGTGCGCACGAGGGTGGCGACCATCGCCTGGGCGGACTTCGGCACCCGGGTGAGCAGGTTGCGCATGGCGTGGGTGCGGCACCGCTGCCAGGTGGTCCCGGGCAGCACTGCCGCGATGGCGTTCTTCAGGCCTTCGTGGGCGTCGGAGACGACCAGGGCAACGCCGGACAGCCCCCGGGCAACCAGGCCGCGGAGGAACGCCGTCCACCCAGCCCCGTCCTCGGTGGTGAAGCAGTCGACGCCGAGGATCTCCCGATGGCCCTCCGCGTTCACGCCCGTGGCGATCACCGTCGCCACGCTCACCACCTGCCACCCTCTCGCACCTTGTGGAACAGGGCATCGAGCCACACAGAGGTGTAGGGGCCGGCGTCGAGGGGGCGGTTGCGGAACTCGGTCACCTTCTGGTCGAGGTGCTTCGCCAGCTCGGAGACCTGGGACTTCGGCATTCCGTCGATGCCCATGGCGCGCACCAGGTCATCCACCCGGCGGGTCGAGACGCCCTCGACATACGCCTGGCACACGACGCTCACGAGCGCCTGCTCGGCTCGCCGGCGAGGCTCCAGCAGGTTCGGGAAGTACGCGCCCCGCCGCAGCTTGGGATGTCCAAGGTGATCGTGCCCGCCCGGGTGTCCCAGCGCCGGCGCCGATGCCCGTTGCGGCTGTTCACCCGGGCGTCGCTGCGCTGGCCGTAGCTAGCGCCGCAGAGCACGTCGACCTCGGCGTCCATGAGCAGCTCGGCCGCCATCTTCACCATCTCGCCGAGCAGTTCACTGCCCGCCTCGGACTCCAGGTACTTGCGCACGAGCTCACCCGCGCCCATCGTGTTGGTGACGACCACCGTGTTCTCCCTTCAGTTCCATCGCTGGTTCTTGAAGGTTGACACGGTGGTCGTCGCGTCTGGGGGACCCTCATGAGGGGCTACCCCTCGTACACCACTCTGGCGGACTCAACTGGCGCAAGGATCTCGTTGGCCCGGCGGAGCTCTCGGTTCTCCTGCTCCAAGGCCTTGATCCGCGCGGCCTACTCGCTCGTCACCCCGGGCTTGACCCCGTCGTCGATGTCGGCCTGACGCACCCAGGCCCCCACCGACTCCTCGCCGTAGCCGAGCTGGCGGGCGACGCGCCCGATCGTTCCGTGCTCGGTGCCGAGCTCCGCGCGCGACTGTCGGACGAGGCGGACGGCCTGCTCCTTCTCCGCCGGCGTGTACCGGCGCGTCGACCGCTTCCCTGGGATCTTCTCTGTTGGCATGGCTCCATCTTCCTTTCCAAGGTGTGGAGCCTCCAAGGGACCCAGTGTGGTTCATGCCGTCGGCCGGCCCGCACCCGACCGATGCTTGATCCGACGACGACGACGACCGACTACAACAACCGACCAAGCCAACTCCGCGGAGGAGCGCTATCAGGTCCGATCACCGCGAATTCTGTTGATCGCAGAACGCGAGGATCCCTGATCGTCCACACCGTTGTTGGTTGCCGGCGGGGCAGGAGTGACTGGGGCTTCGAGTCGGTCTTCCAACACCCAGTACGTGTTGCGCATCCGCCTGTAGTCGAAGATGTCACCCTGCGGGATCTTCTTCACCGTCACGAGGCCGCGCTCGGCGAGCTCTCGGACACCCTTGGTCCACGTCTCGGGTGAGAGGTCATAGCGGATGTGGGCCTGACGAGGCGACACCCACTGAGCAGTGGGGCGGCCGCCTTGCAGGTCCAAGAGGATGATGAGGATCGCCAGCGCTGCTCCGGATAGCACGACGATCCAGCCGTTGCGCCACAGCCCGAGCGGTAGCCGCACGTAGCGGTCGTCTCCGCCAGACGGCCGAACGTAGGGGTCGCCGGTCCCGGACTGGCTGAGGAGTCGCACCGGTCCCGGAGCACCGCGCGCCCGCTCGGAGACAATGAAGCGGTGCGACGCGAGCCATCTGATCGCGTCGCTCACCCGCCGGGCCCCGAGATGGTCGGGGTCGGCGAGATCGAGGGTCTCAGCCCACGAGCGCGCAGGGATCGCCCCTTGGATGTCGTAGGGCGGGCTCACGGCGAGCATCGCCATCGTGAGGTAGAGCTTCAGGCGGACCTCGCCTCCGCGGCCGCCCCGGACCATCTCGGCAAGCGGAGGTGGCGGCGCCGCTTCGTCACGACGGCGCACGAACGCCTCGGAGAGTGCGACGGCACTCCGCCGCTTCGAGCGCTCGACCAGGACTTTCATGCGGCGTAGGGCCACTTCGGAAGGTTGGGCTGAGAGGTTCTTCGCCTTCGCAGCGGTCGATCCGGGCGTGCGAGGCGTGCTTGGTTGCTCTGGTCGTTCTTGGAAGTCCTTAATGTCCGCCACAAGCGGGACTTTACTACAGAGAGGCGTACACGTGGATCCGGTAAGAGCGGTCTTTCTGTCTGGTGCAAGCGATATCTCTGATGGGCACAGGCGGCTTGTTCACGCGGATGTCCAGCGGTACCGGTTCTAAATCCCCATGGTACTGTGCGACTGGAGGCGCAGGTAGATGAGAAAGGGCCCGCTCCGGTACGAGCGAGCCCCCTCCCTCGGCTCCGACAAAAGCCAAAGCCGGCACCGCGGTAGCGGTGAATGTAGCAACCTCATCCTACCGTCGGCACCGGCCTGATTGCCCTGTATGGGCAGGAAGGAGCGTGTGCGATGGTCGTACAGCTCAACGCCAGTGACGTCCCGCGGCCCGTCGAGGTCGATGAGCACGGTGTGCACATCAACCTGCTGGAGGATGACCCGACTGTGGTGCGGGTGGTCGGGGAGGCGGACGATCCCGAAAGGGCCGTCCGCACCTTCCTGCGGGTCGGGGCGGCAGCCACCTTGGTGGCCAAGACGGACTTCGAGAGCCACGTGGTCGAACGCCGCTTCGACGGGATGACCCGCAGGTTCGATTCCTCGCTCGACGCGGCGGTCACGAAGATCACCGACGTCGGCGCCAAGCTGCTCGATGAGGAGACCGGAGCCCTTCCCAGGACCTTCCGCGAGCTTAAGGACGGCATCGGAGCCATCCTCGACGAAACGTTCAACGAGGACTCGAAGAAGAGCGCCGTATCGAAGTTCGACGCCGTCCTTCGGGCGGCAGTGCAACAGCTCCACGACGAGGTCCGCAAAACGTTCGACCCCGACTCCGAGGACGCGCCTCTGTCCAAGACGCGGCGGGAGATCTTGGAGGCGGTGCACGAGCACTTCCGCGACCTGCGGAGCGACATCGGGGAGCTAACGACTGCTCTCGCGGTAAAGAACGCCCGGGCGGTGGCCGAAGAGCGGACGGCGGTGAAGGGGTTCTCCTTCGAGGACCTGGTCGAAGAGGGGCTCACCCGGATAGGGGCCGTCCACGGCGACGTCGTCGAGCGTGTCGGGACGCGGACCGGCGCGGCGGGCACGAAGGCCGGCGACCTGCTGGTCACTGTCAACCCCGACGACACCGCCGGCAACGACGCGCGCTTCGTCGTAGAGTGCAAGGACCGCAAGCTGAGCCACTCGAAGGTGATCGAGGAGCTCGAGCGGGGCGCCGCCAATCACGACGCCGTCGCCTCACTCGGGGTCTTCAGCCGTCAGGACCTGGCTCCCACCACGATGCCGTTTGTGTGGTGGGGGAACCGGGCAGTGCTCGTCTACGACAAGGACGACCCCGACGACGCGGCCCTGCAGCTCGCATACTGCTGGGCCCGCTGGGTCACCCGGCGCGAGCTCGCCGGGCGGTCGGAGACCTTCGACGCGGCACGGGCCGAGGCGGCGCTCCAGCGGGCCCGAAAGGCGCTCGCCAAGCACCAGGCGGCGCGTGCGTGCTTCACGTCGGCGACGAACAAGATCTCCGAGGGCAGCCGCCACGTGGACGGTCTCGTCGAGGAGGTCCGCGCAGCGCTCAGGGAACTCTGGGACCAGCTGGAGGACCCCGGATCGGACTGACCCCGACGTCAGGTGATGCGAGAGGGTGGCCCGTATGGGCCACCCTCTCGACCAGCACTGATCCGAAAGCCCCTCGGCGTCACGGTGAGAGAATCCGATCATGCTGTCCGACGAAGTTGCCCTGGCAATCGCGCAGTTCTTTGCCGAGCGTCGCGGACCGTCCCATGACGAACTGGACCGGCTGATCGCGCGAGCTGGACTCGCACACGTCGATCCCCGGAGGACTGATGCCGTGGCCGGCAAGATGAAGCGGGTCCGGGCCGTCCTCCTGTACGCCACGAGCAACGACGAAGAAGCCGGCGAACGCCTTGTGGGATCGCCAATCTCGGCGTTGCGAGCGGCGGGGTCGTTCAGGCCGGGCGACGACAACTACGCCGGGGCTGTCGCCGTCCAGGCCCTGCAACGTGCTCTGTCGACCCTCGGCTTCGATCTCACGGCCGATGGAGTGGTCAATCCCAAGTCGATGGAGGGGCTGAACGGCAGCCAGATGACGGACGCGCTCCGAGCCCTTGTGAAGCGCGCTCGATCCGCCGGTGACGACGCCGCCCTGCGGATCGGGGCGGCGAAGGAACTGACGGAGGCGACCGCCCGGCACGTGCTGGTCGAGAGGGTCGGCAGCTACCCCGCTCACGGAAACTTCCAGACGACTCTCCACCAGGCGTACACCGTCCTCGGCCTCGCCGCGCCCAACCCGAGCGACCTGGGCGCCCTCGTCGGAGACGCATGAGAGAGCGTCGAGCGGGCCCTGTCCATCCTTGCCTGCGCAGTCAACCGCTACCGCAACGAGGCCGGGTCCAGCCATGGTCGCCCACGGGCGAGTACGGCGACCCAGGACCAAGCGAGGTTGGCTGCCGCAGCCTCTGCGCTCGTCAGCGAACTCTTGCTGTCTGAGCTCTGAATGTCCCGCCTGGCGCCGTTTTCCCAAGTGGCGGCGACGAGTGGGAGCTCAACTACCGTCCGGAAGCCCTGCAAGCCGCACAACCGTGTGTCGGGATCGCGGGGGGAAGGCTGGCACGCGACACGCCGCCCTCGTCTTGCTCGATATCCGCGTGGACACGAACTGCTCGTGCCACCGGCCGAGGATTCGTCAGCGCCTTGACGGACCCGATGGCCAGATCCCACCAGAGTCGGCCACGATGCCGCGAGCCGTGGACCGAAGGCAGGTGGCCTCCGGGCGTCGGTTTGTACCTCCCTGGTACGTTTCCGTCGTGGACATCGGCGAGGCCGTCGCCTTCATCGGCGCGAACCACCGTGCGGTGCTCGCGACGACTCGCGCCGACGGCCACCCGCAGCTGTCGCCGGTAACTGCCGCCGTCGACGAGCACGGCGTCGTCCTGATCAGCACGCGCGAGACCGCGATGAAGACGCGGCACCTGCGCGCCGACCCGCGCGCCGCGCTGTGCGTGTTCACCGACGCCTTCTTCGGACCGTGGGTCCAGGTCGAAGGCGAGGTCGAGATCGTCTCGCTACCGGCGGCCATGAACGGCCTCATCGACTACTACCGCCGAGCCGCCGGCGAGCACCCGAACTGGGACGAGTACCGGGCCGCAATGGTGCGCGAGCGGCGCGTCCTGCTCCGCCTCCACGTGCGGCGCGCCGGCCCCTCCGTCTCGGGCTGAGCCGCTGGCTCGCGCCTCGCTGTGGACCAGCGGGCTCCGTGCTGGGGACAAGCCGGGGATCGCCTCGGTCTCCTGTCGAGAACCTCGGGATCTCTGCCAAGAACCTTGACGGGAGCTTCTCGCTGCCGGATGCTTCACGGCGTAGGGTTCGCGGCGCTCGGGAGAAGCGGAGCGCGGTGGGCCGGCCGCAAGGCACGGTCCGCAGGGCTCGCCCCCCGGTGCCCCGTCCCTACGGTGCGTGGTGCGCGGCACCGTGCGGAGCGCTTCGGCGCGATGGCGGCGCCGCGGGGCTGGCGGATGGTGGCCCGCCGAGCCGCCGGTCGCGAGGCCGGCGGACGGCCCCAGCGCACGGGTAGCGGCCCCGGGGAGTCCGCCGGCTCGACCGGCGGCTACCCGGGGCTGCGCCGCGCCGTGGGGGGCGCAGCGGTCAGACGAGCCGGTCCCCGTGCCGTGGACGGCGCACGACCCCGGCGACCCCGACGATGAGCAAGAGCGCGAGGCCGGTCATGATGTTCTCGGCGAAGGGGTTGAAGTTGAGCAGGTCGAAGCCGTTCACCATGACGGTGAGGACCAGCACCGCAGCGGTCAGGCCACCGAGGCTGACGTAGCCGCCGAAGAAGCTCGCCCCGCCGAGGATGACGGCCGAGATCGCCTGGAACGCGAGCCCCGACCCCGAGTTGGGCGCGCCGCTGCCGAGGCGCGAGGTGAGGTAGAAGCCGGCGAGGCCTGCCATGAGACCGCTCAGCGCGTACGCGAACACGAGCAACGGCCCGCTCCGGATGCCGTTCGCACGCGCCGCGTGCGGATCGCGGCCGAACGCGAACAGGTGCTTGCCGAACGGGCTCCGGTAGAGGAAGAGACCAGCGAGGAGGAGGAGGGCGGCGAGCACGATCGTCGCCACCGGGACAGGACCGATGCTCGACGACGCGATCTGCCAGTACGTGCGCGGGATCGGCCCGACGCTCTGCGGGTACCAGATGAGCGCGAGGCCGTTCACGACGAGCGCCACCGCGTAGGTGACGAGGAACGAGGGCAGCCCCGCGAGCACGAGACCCGCGTTCACGAGCCCGGTCAGCAGGCCGATCCCGACGAACGCGGCGACGGCGAGCCCGAGGTCGTGGTCGACGAGGAGCTGGGCGGTGACGAGGTTGGTGAGCGTCAGCGTGGCGCCGATGCTGAGGTCGATCCCCGCGGTGAGGATCACGACGAGCTCACCGAGGCCGAGCAGACCGAGGATCACGACCTGACGGCCGATGTCCTCGAAGTTCGTGGCCGTCCCGAAGAACGACGTACGCGACGCCAGCGCGACGCACATCGCGGCGAGGGCGAGCAGCGGGACACCCGCGCTCGAGGTCGCGAACCTGGCGATCGAGGTGCCGGGCCGGTGCACGGCTCGGAGCGCTGCCCGCAACGCAGCGGCGACGCCCCCGAGCGGGCGGGTGGGCCCGCCGACCGCCGCCGCGCCCTCGAGGGGCGGAACTGCCGCCGTGCGGGGGGCGCTGCTCGTCATCGCGCGCAGCAGCTCCTGGCGGGTCACGCGCTCCCCGTCGAGCCGCTCCACGATGCGCCCGTGCACCATGACGATCGCCGAGTCGCACAGCTCGACGATCTCGCGAGTGTCCGACGACACGACGAGGATCGCCATGCCGTCGGAAGCGAGCTGGCGGAGCACGCCGTAGATCTCCTCGCGGGCCGCGACGTCGACGCCGCGGGTCGGCTCCGCGGCGATGAGCACCCGAGGCGTCGACGCGAGGCAGCGGGCGAGGAGGACCTTCTGCTGCTGGCCCCCGCTCAGCATCGAGCACTGCCGGTCGAGCAGCTGCGGCGCGAGCGCCACCCGTCGGGCAGCCTCCTCGGTGCGCTCCGCGATCCGCCGTCGCGACACGAGCGGGCCCCGCCGGGACGAACGGAGCACGCACGCAGCGACGTTCTCACGCGCCGAGCGCACGAGCACGAGGCCGTCCCGCTTGCGATCCTCCGGGGCGAAGGCGACGCCGGCGCGCACCGCCGCCTGCGGGCCGCGATCGTCGATCCGCCTCCCCGCGCAGGCGACCCGGCCGGCGATCGGACGGCGCAACCCGGCGATCGTCTCGGCGACGGCCGTCGCGCCCGAGCCGCGCTGTCCGGCGAGGCAGACGATCTCCCCGCCCTTGAGCTGGAGCGAGACGTCGCTGAAGCTGTGACCGCTCAGGCCCTCGACCTCGAGCACGGTCTCGCCGGCGCGGCGGGCCTCCTGCGAACGACCACCCGCCCTCGCGTCGCGCCCGACCATGAGCCGTACGAGGGAGCGCTCCTCGGTCTCCCCCGGCGACACCTGCGCGACGACGCGGCCGTCGCGGATGACGGTGATGCGGTCCGCGAGGGCGAGGACCTCCTCGAGGCGGTGCGAGATGTACAAGATGGCGAGGCCCTCCGCCTTGAGGGCCCGGACCACTCCGAAGAGCACCTCGCTCTCCCGGTGGCTGAGCGCCGACGTGGGCTCGTCCATCAGGAGCACGCTGACCTCGCGGCTCAGCACCCGCGCGAACTCGAGGAGCTGGCGCTCCGCGACCGACAGGCGAGCCACCCCCGTCCCGGCGAGCGCGCCGTCGAGGCCGACGCGCCCGAGCGATGCGCGCGTGGCCCGGAGCAGCTCACGCCGGTCGATGAGGCCGATGCGCCCCCGCGGCTCCCTGCCGAGGAAGGCGTTGTCCGCCACGGTGAGGTTGTCGAGGACCGTGAGCTCCTGGTAGACGGCGCCCACGTGCCGCTTCAGCACCTCGGAGGTGCCCAGCCCCGAGATCGGCCGGCCGTCCACGAGCACGCTGCCGGCGTCGGGCTGGAGCATCCCGGTGACGAGGTTCACGATCGTGCTCTTGCCGGCGCCGTTCTCACCGATGAGGGCGTGCACCTCGCCCCGTCGGCACTGCAGCGAGACGCCGCGCAGCGCCTGGACGCCCGGGAAGGACTTCGAGACCTCGCGCAGCTCCAGCGCCGGGACCTCGTCCTCGGGTGATGGACCGTCAGGCATCGCAGCTCCTCGCGTCAGGGGCACCGCTCCCGGCGGGCCGGGAGGCCCCGACGCCGGAGCGCTGCTCCGGCGCCGGCGCCTCTGGCCACCGGCGTGGGGGAGATCGCCGTCGGGCCGCCCGCACTCCCTACGACTTGCAGTAGGGGTTGAACCTGCACGGCATGGGCCCCGCCCACCACGCGTTGTCCGACTCCTTCAGGCCGACGTAGTGGGAGATGTTCGACGCGGTGATGTTCGGCTTCGGCACGATGAAGTCCTTCGGGACCGGCTTGCCCTCGAGGATCTTCACCGCCTGGAGCACCGCGTACATCCCGACGTCGACGGGGATCGGCGTGATGATCGACGGGATGTGCGTCTCAGCGACGATCTTCATCCAGCCGTTCGCGTCGTCCCCGGTCCACGCCTTGATCTGCGAGACCCGTCCGGCCTGCTTCACGGCGTCGTAGCAGCCGACCCCCTGGTTCCCGCTGATCGAGGCGACCGCCTGGATCGACGGGTAGCGCGTCAGGATCGCCCGCATCTCCTGCTCGCAGACGGCCGGCTGGTAGTTGGCGTACTGGGTCGTGAGCACCTTGATGCCCGGGTAGTGGGCCAGGATCGACTTGATGCCGTCGACCTCCTGCACCGTCGCACCGTTGCCCGGCTGCCCGCCGATGATGACCACGTTCCCGTGCCCGTGCAGCCGCTCCGCGACCCAGGCACCCTGCAGCAGCCCGTTGTTGTTGTCGCCGTCGTTCAGGAACTCCGTGTAGTTCGAGCAGCTGACGGCGCGCTCCTCGATGAGGACCGGCACCCCCTCGCGCTCGGCCTTCGCGATGGACGGGCACAGGGCGGAGGTGTCGGTCGCCGCCAGGATGATGGCGTCGACGTGCTGGGCGAGCAGGTTCTCGATGTCGCTGATCTGCTGGCTGATCGAGTCGTTGGCGTTCGTGTACACGAGCTTCGCCTTGCCGTGCGTGAGCGCGATGCCGTACTCAACCTCGGCCTTCGCCATGATGCGCCAGGAGTTCGAGAGCGACGCGTCCGCGTAGCCGATCTTGAACGGCGGCTTCTTCTTGAACTTCGTCGTGTTCACCATCACGCCCTTGAACGGCGGCGTCGGCAGCTTCGGCGGCTTGAACACGAAGGTGTCGCGCCCCCCGCTCGACGGCGCCCCCGCGGCCGCCGTCCCTGCCGCCGCGGCGACCGTGAGCAACGCGGCGGCCGCCGCGACGGCGGCCCTCCCGAGAACCCGGCTGCTCGATCTCGGCAGCCGGTGCTTGACCTCGCTGCGCATCACACGTTTCCTTTCTCTCCATCCCCGCTGCGCTCCGGACTGCGGCTCGCGCCGCAGGCCGAGGCGCGGCTGGTCGACTTGTCGTTCAGCGCCCGAAGGCGTTCAGCGGCTCCTCACCTCCAAGCAGCACCCCCCTTTCTCCTCCGTCACCGCTCCGGCTGGGCTCGGAGCAGACCTCGCGCGCCGCCGGATCCGCCGTGTGCGGCCCCAGCAGCTCGGGCCGCTTCCGCCGAGGCCGGCGGCCTCCCAGGCGATCCGCGAGCACGACGAGTCGCGCCGCGACGCGGCCGCTCCCTCGCTCGAGGCGGGCGTGGAACATCAGCCCGAGCACGAGGATGGCGCCCGTGGCGACGGACTCGTAGCCGACGGGCACCCCCGACATCGTCAGGAGGTCGAAGATCACGCCGAGCACGAGCGCGCCCCCGAGTGCGTTCGACGCCTCCCCCCTGCCGCCGAACAGGCTCGTGCCGCCGATCACCGCCGCGGCGATGGCGCTCAGCTCCATGCCCGAGCCGAGGAAGCTCTGCCCCGACCCCTCGTAGGAGGTCTCGAAGATCCCGCCGAGCACCGCGCCGAGGGCCGAGAGCGCGAAGGCCCAGACGAGAACCCGCCCCGTCCGCACGCCTGCCGCGATCGCGGCACGCCGGTTGCCGCCGACGAGGTAGAGCTCCCGCCCGCTCGCACTGCGCCGGAGCAGCAGGCGCGTGCCGAGCGTCGCGACGAGCAGGACGGGCAGGCCGATGGGGATCCCGCCGAAGGAGCGGACGGCGAAGCCGGCGAAGCCCGGTGCCAGGTTGCTCGCCGGGCCGCCGGACGTCCACAGCAGGTTCGCCCCCTCGAGGATCAGCATCATGGCGAGCGTGACGATGAACGAGGGGATGCGGGCGAGCACGACGAGGGCCGCGTTCACGACCCCGACGCCGACGCCGATCGCGACGGCGAGCGCGACGATCGGCAGGATCATCGAGTTCTGCGAGGCCATGAGGTTGGCGAGGATCACCGAGGTGAGCGAGACGATCGAGCCGACCGAGAGGTCGATCTCCCCGGCGATGAGCGCGAACGTCTGGCCGAGCGCGAGCAGGGCGACGGGCGTCGCCTGGCTCACGATGTTGTCGAGGTTGGCGACGGTGAGGAACTGCGGGAAGGCGACGGCGCCGGCCACGATGAGCGCGCCGAGGAGCGCGTAGCAGCCGGTCCGGGAGGCCGCGTTCGTGACCCGGAGCGCCCGGACGCGCTCGTCCTGGCTGAGCGGACGCGCCCACGCCCCGGCCGACGCAGGTGCAGCCGGGGCCGGGACCGGTGCGGCCAGCTCGGAGAGCCCCGTCCCGGTGACCCGTGGGCCGAGATCGGTCACGGCCGCGTCCTGTCGGTGCGCCCGGGCGGCACGACGTCGTCACGGCGCGAGCTCGGCTGGGGGTGCGGGAGCGGCGGCAGCGCCCACGAGCCCGTCGCCAGCGGGGACGCCTCGGGGTCCACGACGACGCTCACGACCGATGGCCGGCCCGACTCGATCGCCGCCGCGAGCGCCTCGGCGAGCTCGCCTGGCTTCTCGACGGCGAGCCCCTCGGCCCCCATGGCCCGCGCCATCGCCGCGTAGTCAGCGGAGTAGGGCTGGCCGTCCTCTCGCGCGAAGCTCGTCGCGAACTCTCGGCTCGGCCCGAAGTAGCCGCGCTGGATGTCCCGAATCGAGATGTAGCCGCCGTTGTTCCACACCACCCAGGTGACCGGGATCCCGTACTCGACGGCGGTCGCGACGGCACCGGGCAGCATGAGGAAGCCACCGTCGCCGACGACAGCGGCGACCGGCCGGTCCGGGGCGGCCAGCTTGGCGCCGAGCACGCCGGCGACCCCGAACCCCATCGCACCGAATCCCCAGCTCTGCAGGAGCGACGCGGGGCGGGGCGCCTGCCACGCCTGGACGATCCAGTTGTGGTGCACGCCGACGTCGGACACGAGGATCCCGTCGGCCGGGAGCACCCGGCGCAGGTCGTGCAGCAGCCGCTCGGGCCGGATGGGCGTCGCCTCCGAGCGCGCGTGCTCCGCGCCGGTGCGCTCCCAGTCACGACGCCACGAGGCGATCTGCGACCGCCAGGCGCGCCGCGCGTCGGCGGCCCCGAGGTCGGCACGCCCGGCGAGCGCCACGGCGAGGGCGCGGAGGAACGCTCGCGCGTCGGCGACGATGCCGAGCTCCACCGGGTAGTTGCGGCCGAGCTCCTGCGGGTCGATGTCGACGTGGATGAGCTTCGTGGGAGGGATCCGGTAGGTGTAGCCGGGGATCCACGAGCTCGCCGCCCGGTCGTCGAAGCGGGTCCCCACCGCCAAGATGACGTCGGCGGTGCTCGCCGCCCTGTTCGCGGGGAGGCCGCCGTTGCGGCCGACCTCGCCGACCGCGAGCTCGCTGGCGGGATCGAAGCAACCCTTCGCCGAGGGGCTCCAGGCGACCGGCAGGCCGAGCAGCCTCGACACCTCGACGAGGGCCGCAGCCGCTCCGGCGACCTCGACGCCGTGGCCGGCGATGGCGAGGGGGCGCTCGGCGGTCACGAGCAGCTCGACGACGGTCTCGAGGTCCTCGGGTGCGACGCCGACGCGCGACGAGATCCCGCGGCGCCACGCGGAGGGCTCGGGGAGCTCGACCTCCGCCTCCTCCACGAACACGTCGAGCGGCACGTCGAGGTTCGCCGGGCCGGGCCGGCCGGTGAGCATCGTCGAGAAGGCCTGGCGCAGCATGAGCGGGAGCTGCTCGGGCCGCGTCGCCTGGAAGCTGCGCTTCACGTAGGGACGGACGACGCTCGGGAAGTCCGCCTGGAAGTAGCGCCCCGTCTCCTGGAAGGCTCCCCGGTTGAACTGCGTCGTCGGGATGTTGCCGGTGATGGCGAGGAAGGCCGACGAGTCGAAGAGCGCGCCCGCGAGCGCGATGACGAGGTTCGCCGAGCCCGGGCCGCACGAGGTGAGCGTGACGGCCGGCCGGCGCGCGACCCGGAAGTAGGCGTCGGCCATGAAGCCCGCTGCCGCCTCGTGGTGGACGGAGACGACGCTGAGGCGGTCGCGAGCGTCGAGGAGGGCGTCGAGGAGGCCGACGTTCCCGTGCCCGCAGAGCGCGAAGACGTGGCGGACGCCCTCGCGCTGGAGGTACTCGGCGATCATCTCCGAGCCGCGCATGCGAACCATGACCGAGCCCCCCTCCGACCCGCACTCCGGCGAGCACCCGCCGAGATCTTCGGGTGCGAGCGTCGCGCCGAGCCGCTGTCCTCCTGCTGCGTCTCGCCTGTTGCGTCTAGCGCACTCGCTTGCGCACCCCACACGAGTATGCGACACTCGCCGGTAGCCGTCAAGCAGCGGGCGCGACGGCGCCGGTCTCTGCTGGCGCTGCGTGTTGACGCCGGCGCGACCGCCGGGGAGCATCTCCCTCGGTGCCCGCCGGGCAGCGCGTGGTCACGGCGCGGCCGGGTGCGAGCGCTCGGCCGGTCCGGGAGGTTGCGACGTGTCGGGGAGGTTCGCATGGACGGCCTGAGGTGGGCGCTCGTCGGCACGACCGGGTGGGCGGACGCGCTCTTCGCGCCTGCGCTGCGGCGCACGCCCGGGGCGGTGCTGCGCGGCGCGGCGGGGTCGGGCGCGGACGGCTCGACCGCGTTCAGGGATCGCCACGGCGCCGAACGTGCCTACCGCGACCTCGAGGAGCTCGCCGCGGACGACGCCGTCGACGCCGTGTGGGTCGCCACGCCGAACGACCTGCACGCCGCCCAGGCGATCCGCCTCCTCGAGGCCGGCAAGCACGTCCTCGTCGAGAAGCCGCTCGCCACGCGCGCGAAGGACGCCGAGCTCGTCGTCGACGCGGCGCGCCGCAACGGGCGCGTCCTGCGGGTCGGCTACCACCACCGGTTCCGCTCGGTGCACCAGGCCCTCCGCCGCTACGTCGCGGAGGGCCGGCTCGGCACGGTCGGCGCGGCGCGCTTCCACGCCTTCTCCGCCTACCCCCACGAGCCGCCGGCCTGGCGACGCAGCCCGGAGCGCAGCGGCGGCTGGGCGATCAACGACGTCGGCACGCACCTGCTCGACCTCGTCCTGTGGATCCTCGGGCCGGCCGAGCTCGCGGGCGCCTGGTTCGGCAACCCCCGCTTCGGCCTCGACACCGACGACACCGCCACGTTGCTGCTGCGGCTGGCCGGCGGTGGTTCCTGCGTCGTGGACACCTCGACGGCGCTCGAGAGCCCCGGCGCGAGGATCGAGCTCTACGGCACGCTCGGCTACCTGCGAGCCGAGCGGAGCTTCGAGGGGGCGGCCGTCCTCGACACCTCCTTCGGCGACGCGCAGCACTACCCCGAGGACGACGCCTTCCGCCTCGAGGTCGAGGACTTCCAGCGCGCCGTGGCGGGCGGCGAGTCGATCGGGGAGGCCGGGGAGCTCGCCGTGGAGAACGTGCGCCTCATCCAGGAGGCCCGCGCGCTCGACGCCCGGCGGGGCGCCTGATGGGACACCCCGAGCTGGCGGACGCCAAGCGCCTGAGCGGCGTCCTCGTCGACGGCCGCTGGCTCGAGGACGGGCCGGAGTCGCCGGTCCTCGACAAGTACTGGCGCCGCCCCGTCGCCACCGTCGCGTGCGCGAGCGCCGAGCACGTGGACGCCGCGCTCGACGCGGCGTGGCGGGTGGCGGAGGGCGAGCCGCTCCCACCACGCCGGCGCGCCGAGGTCCTCGAGGCGGCGGCCGGTCTCCTCGCGTCGCGCGCCGAGGAGGTCGTCGGCCGCTACGTCGACGAGACCGGCTTCACCGTACGCGACGCCGAGACCGAGCTCGCCCGGACCCGCGAGATCCTCCGCCTGTGCGCGGAGGAGGCGCGACGGATCGCCGGCGAGGTCGTCCCGATCGCAGGGGCCCCCGGCGGGGAGGGCCGCCTCTCGTTCACGCTGCGGGTCCCCGTCGGCGTCGTCGTCGCCATCTCGCCGTTCAACGCCCCGCTCAGCACCGTGGCCCACAAGGTCGGGCCGGCGCTCGCCGCGGGGAACGCCGTCGTGCTGAAGCCGGCGAGCGCGACGCCGCTGTCGGCCATCCACCTCTGCCGCGCCCTGTGCGACGCCGGCCTCCCGCCGGGCCACCTCGGGCTCGTGTGCGGACCGGGGTCGATCGTCGGCGAGCGCCTCGTCCCCGACCGACGCGTCCGGTACTTCAGCTTCACCGGCTCGACGCGCGTCGGCCTGCTCGTCAAGCAGCGTTCCGGGATCGCGAAGACCCAGCTCGAGCTGGGCGCCAACAGCGCGACCATCGTCTGCGCGGACGCCGACCTCGACCTCGCCGCCCAGCTCGTCGTGCGCGGCGGCTACCGCAAGGCCGGACAGGTGTGCACCTCGGTCCAGCGAGTCCTCGTCGAGGAGGCGGTCGCGCGCGACCTCGAGGACGAGCTCGCCCGGCGGGTCAAGGCCCTGCGCGTCGGCGACCCGCACCTCGAGGGCACCGACGTCGGGCCGATGATCGCCGAGGAGGAGGCGGCACGTGCCCTCGGCTGGGTCGACGAGGCCGTCGCGGCCGGCGCTCGCCTCCTCGCCGGCGGCACCCGCTCGGGGCCCGTCCTCGAGCCGACGCTGCTCGGAGACGTCCCGCTCGAGTGCCGGATCATGCGCGACGAGATCTTCGCCCCCGTCGTCGCGCTCCACCGGGTCGCCGACCTCGACGAGGCGATCTCGGTCGCCAACGCCACCGCCTACGGTCTCCAGGCCGGCGTGTTCACGCGCAGCCTCGACGGCGCGCTGCGCGCCGTGCGCGCGCTGCGCGTCGGCGGCGTCCTCGTGAACGACACCTCGAGCTACCACGCCGACCTCATGCCCTACGGGGGGGTGAAGGACAGCGGCTACGGCCTCGAGGGACCGCGCTACGCCGTCGCCGACATGACCGACACGCGCACCGTCGTCATCAGGGCCTCCTAGCGCGAGGCGCCGGCGCTCGGGCGCGACGAGGGCCGGCCCCGACACCCGGGGCCGACGGAGGGAAAGGGGGAGCACATGGCAGGCCAGGGCATCGTGCGCAAGGTGACGGAGTTCGAGTGGGTCGACCTCGCCGGGCACCGCGACGCGGCGCTCACGAAGCTGCTCGTCACGAAGGAGACCTGCGGGGCGCAGAACCTCGACGTCTTCCTGTCGAGCTACGCGCCGAAGGCCTACGCCGAGGAGCACGTGCACGAGCGGACCGAGGAGTGCTTCTACATCATCGCCGGAGAGGGCCTCTTCGTCCTCGACGGCGAGCGCCACCTCGTCGGCCCCGGGACGATCGTCTTCGCGCCGCCCGGCACGCGCCACGGCATCTTCAACACGGGCATGTCGGACCTCGTGTTCGTCGTCGCCGCCTCGCCGCCCGAGCCCGAGTTCCACGAGCAGTACGCCGACTACTTCGTGGCGCCCGGCGAGGCCCGCTGATGACGAGCACGACGGCGCCGGGGGCGGCGCTCGCCCCGGAGGTGCGCGCGTTCCTCGCCCACGACCACGGCGTGTGGATCGACGGGGAGGAGCGCCCGACCGCCGGCCGTCTCGAGGTCCTCGACCCCTCCTCGGGCGAGCGCCTCGCCACGGTCGGGCGCGCCGGCGCGGCCGAGGTCGACGCCGCCGTTGCGGCGGCCCGGCGCGCCTTCGAGGACGGTCGCTGGTCGAACCTCGCGCCCGAGGGGCGCGAGGAGGTCCTCCGACGCCTCGCCGACCTCGTCGAGGTCCACGGCGACGAGCTCGCCGCCATCGACTGCCTCGACAACGGGATGCCGCTGCGGCAGGCGAGCGGCGAGGTGCGCTCGGCGGCAGCCCACCTGCGCTACTTCGCCGGCTGGTGCTCGAAGATCCACGGCGAGACGCTCCCGCTGGCGCGCGGCGGCCGCTTCCACGTCTACACGCGGCGCGAGCCCGTCGGCGTCGTGGGCGCCATCACGGCGTGGAACTTCCCCCTCGACAACGCGACGTGGAAGATCGGTGCGCCGCTCGCCTGCGGGAACTCGATCGTCTTGAAGCCGGCCGAGGAGACGCCCCTCAGCGCCCTCCTCCTCGCTCGCCTCGCGCTCGAGGCGGGCGTGCCCCCGGGGCTGCTCAACGTGGTCACCGGGGTCGGCGAGGAGGCGGGCGCCGCGCTCGCCGCCCACCCCGGCGTGGACAAGGTGGCCTTCACGGGCTCGACCGAGACCGGCCGCCGGATCGTCGAGGCCTCGGCCGGCAACCTGAAGCGGGTGACGCTCGAGCTCGGCGGCAAGTCGCCGCTCATCGTGCTGCCGGACGCGCCCCTCGAGTCGTGCATGCCCGTCCTCGTGCGCGCCGTCATGCACAACGCCGGTCAGGTCTGCTCCGCGGGGTCGCGGGTGTTCGTCCACAAGGACGCGCTCGAGGGCTTCTTCGGCGAAGCCGAGCGCGTCGCGCGCTCGATCCGACTCGGGCCGGGGCTCGACCCGGCGAGCGAGATGGGGCCGCTCGTCTCCGCCACCCAGCTCGAGCGCGTCCTCGCCTACATCGCCTCGGGGCGCGACGAGGGCGCCCGCCTCGTCACCGGCGGCCGGCGGGCGACGGGCGCCCTGGGCGGCGGCTACTTCGTCGAGCCGACGATCTTCGCCGAGGTCGCCGACACGATGCGCATCGCGCGCGAGGAGATCTTCGGGCCGGTCATGTCCGTGCTCGCCTTCGACGACCTCGACGAGCTCGTGGCACGTGCCAACGAGAGCCACTACGGGCTCGCGGCCGGGGTGTTCACCCGGGACGTCTCCCGCGCGCACTCGCTCGCCGCGGCGCTGCGCGTCGGGACCGTGTGGGTCAACTGCTACAACGAGTTCGACCCTGCCGTGCCCTTCGGCGGCTACCGCCAGAGCGGCTACGGCCGCGAGCTCGGGATGGCGGCGCTCGAGGGCTACACGAACCTCAAGTCCGTCTGGGTGAAGCTCGACGCGGTGGCGCCGTGACGCACCGCCGCCTCGGCGCGGCCACCTACGGGTTCCTCTACTCCCACAGCCTCCCCGACGCGCTCCGGGCGCTCGCCGAGGCCGGCGTGCACGACGTGGAGCTCACGGCCGCCGCGCCGCACGTCGAGGACGGCGTGCTCGCGCCGCGCGACGCGGCGGCCCTGCGCCGCCTCGTCGGCGAGCTCGGGGTGCGGCTCGTCTCGCTGAACCCGACGTACCTCGACCTGAACCTCGCGAGCCTGAACCGAGGCATCCGCGAGGAGAGCGTCCGGCAGCTGCTGGCCGCCCTGCGCCTGTGCCACGACCTCGAGGCCGAGCGCCTCGTCCTGTTCGGCGGGCGCCGCCACGTCCTCCTCCCGGCGCCGATGGAGCGCGTCGAGCCCGTCCTCCTCGACGGCCTCGCCACCCTGGCCGCCGAGGCGGAGCGCCTCGGGGTGACGATCGGCCTCGAGAACGGCCCCACCCTCCTGCTCGAGCGAGGGCGCGACGTGGCGCGCGTCCTCGAGACGGTCGGGCACCCGCGGCTTCGCGCGGTGTTCGACGTCGCCAACGCGTGGATGGTCGAGGAGCCCGCAGCCGGGATCGAGCCCCTGCTCGACCGGCTCTGCCTCCTCCACCTCTCGGACACGACGAGGGCGCGCTGGGCGCACGCGCCGGTGGGCGAGGGCACCGTCCCCTTCGCCGCGTTCGCCGAGCGCCTGGCGCTCGCCGGCGGCGACGAACCCAGTATCCTCGAGGTGATCGAGATGGGCGACCCCCTCGGCGGGATCAGGCGGTCGATCGACCGCCTGGAGCCGCTCGGCTGGGCGACGAGCGCGCCATGGCGCTGAGGCCCGCCCCCACGACGCAGCGAGGTGGTCGATGGCGAAGCGCCACAGCGAGGCCGCCGTGCGCGAGACCCCGGCGGGCCTCGTCGAGAGCCTGGAGCGCGGCCTCGCCATCCTCTCGCTCTACGACGAGGAGGCGACCGAGCTCGGCGTCGGGGAGATGGCGCGCGCCCTCGGCGTGCACCGCAGCACCGCCTCGCGCCTCGCGGCGACGCTGAGCCGGCGGGGCTTCCTCGTCCCCTCCGGGGAGCAGGGCCGCTACCTGCTCGGGGCGTCCCTCGTGCGCCTCGGGTCGCTCGCGGCGCGCCAGGTCGACGTCCGGTCCGCGGCGCTCGGGCCTTTGCGCGAGATGGTGGACGCCCTCGGCGAGACGGCCCACCTCGGGGTGCTCCAGGGCAGCGAGGTGGTGACGGACCTCCTCGTGGACGGCTGGCACAGCGTGCGCTTCCACTCGACGGTCGGCAAGCGCTCGCCGGCGCACTGCAGCGCGATGGGCAAGATGCTCCTCAGCGCCCTCGACGACGGCGAGCTCGAGGCGCTCTTCGGACGCGGACCGCTCGAGGTGCGCACGAGGAAGACGATCCGGAGCCTCCCGGCCCTGCGGCGCGAGCTCGCCGCCGCCCGCCGGCGCGGCTACGTCGTCGACGACGAGGAGCTCGAGGTCGGACTGCGCTGCGTCGCTGCGCCGGTGTTCGACTACAGCGGGCGGATGGTCGCCGCCGTGAGCGTCTCGGGTCCGGTCGGGCGACTCGACGGCCGGGCGATGGACGACGCCATCGACGCCGTGCAGCGCACCGCCGCCGCCATCTCGGCCCGACTCGGGGCGCGCGACGGATCGCTCGCCAGCCGGGCGGGCGCGCCCGCCGCCGTCGAGGCCGCACCGGCCGGCCGGCGCCGGCGCGCCGCTCACTCGCTGCCGAGCGTGACCGGCGCCGACGCCGGGTAGAAGCGGCGCCAGTTCGGCCGGGAGGGCTCGAGGCGCGAGGCCGGTCCGGCCGCGAAGACGCGCAGCACGTTCAAGGTGATGCGGGTGAGCACCGCCATCGCCGGGGCCACCCCGAAGCGGAGCGCCCGCTGGAGCGGCGGCGATCCGTCCCACAGGAGCTGCACCCAGCTCGCGGTGCCGGTGGCGAAGACCCCGCCGCCGCCGCGCTCGGTGTAGTAGGTCGCGTCCGAGTGGCTCGGCGCGCCGGTGGCGTCGGGCGTCGGCGAGTGGGCGAGGATCTCGACGTCGCGGGGTCCGGGGAGGCCGGGCTCGAAGGCGTCGAACTCCGACCCGACCACGCCGGGCACCTCGTCGCCGTCGGCGAGGCCGGTCCCCGCGTACACGAAGGAGCTCGCGTCCACGACGACGAGCGGCGTTCGGACGGGGGGGTTCTGGTAGGACTGGTACATCGACCCGATGAGCTCGCTCTCGGGGCGCGGGTCGGGTGGCAGCGCCCAGTTCTGCGTGGACTCGGACGGATCGGTCTTCGACAGCGGGTCCTCGCTCGCGTCCTTGTAGCAGATCTCCCGGCGGTCGGGACCGAGGGGGGAGGGCGCGAGGCGGATGTGCCGGTAGCAGGCGTTGGCACCGAGGAACATGAGGTTGACCCCGCGATCGCGCGCCGTGAGCGCGCCGGTGCGCATGGCCGAGGACCAGTACTCGTCGTGGCCGAGGCTCACGAAGCAGCGGTGGCGCTCGAGGCTGCCCGGGTCGCGGTGCAGGTCGATGTCGGTGGCGTAGGCCACGTCGAGGCCGTGGCGTTCCACGAGGTAGAGGAAGGGGAACTCGTTGCCGAGCCAGTCGCCCGAGCCGTAGGGGTCGAGGGGCGGGTGCCCGTAGGGGCGGTCGAAGGACACGACCCGGGCGCGCTCCGCGTACGAGGAGGGGCCGCCGGCCGCGCTGCCGTAGAGGCTGTAGCCGCCCCAGAGGTTGTAGGCCTGCCAGGTCGTCACGGAGTTCTGCACGACGATGGCGGCGCGGCTCGTGTCGTCGCGCACGGTGAACGGCACGTAGCGCCTGCTCCCGTCGCTGCCCACCAGCTTGATGAGGTAGTTGCCGGGCAGGAACGCGTCGTCGATGCCGAGGGCGAACGAGCGGCGCCAGTGGCACTCCACCATGTGGGTCACCGGGTCGATCGCGGGGGGCGGCTGCGCCTCGCCGCGGCGCTCGGGGGTGACGTGGACGAGGCGCCCGCCCCGGCCCTGGTAGAAGCCCATCCGGTACACCTCGGCGCGGTAGCTCGCCGCCGTGGTGTTGACGTAGACCCCGAGCTCGCCGCCTCGGGCGATGCTCACCGCGTCGGCGAAGCCCTCGATCACCTTCCCGGGGGCGCTCGTCGTGATCACCCAGCTCAGCGTGCCGGGGCGGGCGTTCTCCTCGACGAGCCAGCTCGCGACGGGGAGGCCGTCGACCTCCTCGAGCGCCCGCGCGCCGGCGCGGGACCGCTGGCGGGGACGGCGCAGGGCGCCCTGCGACGCACAGCCGCCGAGGGCGCCCGCAGCGGCCCCGGCGCCCGCGAGCGCGAGGAGGCCGCGCAGGAAGGTCCTCCGGTCCACGGCGCGAGATGGTAGGTGCGGACGGCCGACCGGGGCCCGGCGCCATACTGGACGCGAGGCGTCGTGGGGCGCCGCACTGGAGCGAGCCGCGTGAGACCGATCCCCGTCGTGTTCCACCTCGGGCCCCTGCAGGTGCACACCTACGGGATCGGCCTCGCCCTCACGTTCTGGTTCGGCTACCGCTACTTCGCCCGCCGGCTGCGCGCCCACGGCTACCCCGACGCGTGGCTCGGCGCGACCTTCGTGTGGATCGTCGCCGCGGCGATCGTCGGCGCCCGCGTCGTGCACGTCCTCGCCAACCTCGGCTACTACGAGCACCAGCCGGCGCAGGTCCTCGCGATCTGGAACGGCGGCCTGTCCTCGTTCGGCGGGCTCGCCCTCGCCGTGCCCGTCGGCCTCGTGAGCGCCCGGCGGCGCTGCCCGCAGCTTCGCGCGGCCGTCGCGGCGGACCTCGTCGCGCCCGTGCTCATCGCCGCCTGGGCGCTCGGACGGCTCCTCGGCCCCCAGCTCATGGTGGCCGGCGGCGGCAAGCCGACGAGCGCCTGGTTCGGCATGTACTACGCCGGCGAGGTGGGCAGGCGCCTGCCCGTGCCCATCTTCCAGGCGCTCGAGTGCACCGCCGTCTACCTCGTCGCGCTCTTCCTCGAGCGCCGCCTCGCCACGCGGCCGGTCGGGCTGGTCACGGCGGCGACGGTGGGGCTCTGGGGGCTCTCGCGCTTCTTCGACGAGTTCCTCTGGCTCCCCTACGACAACGGCACCGACGCCGTCGAGATCGGTTCGCTCGTGCTCTTCGCCGCTGGGGCGGTCGTCGCCGGCTGGCTCGTGTGGCGCGCCCGGACGTCGGGGGTGCCCGTGCCGGCGCGCCCGCTCGAGGCGCCGGGTGCCGGCCTCGGCGACAGGGCGCGTCGCAGCGAGCGCGCGCCGGCGTGAGCGGGCGACGGGCGCGGACCGCGCTCGCCGCCCCGGCCCTCCTCGAGCGTGCCCCCCAGCTCGCGCGTCTCGCACGTCGGCCCCCACGGGCACGATCGTCTGCGACGCGGCCGTGCCGCTCCCGCCCGGGTGTCCCGCAGGCGCCTCGCGGCGCGCTCCGTCTCGCGAGATGCCCCCGAGCCGGCCTTCCGCGGCGACGACGGCGCCGGGGTCGCCCCCGAGGACACCTGGGGTCCCGACTGCGACGGGACGCACGGGTCGCGCGCGCCGGTCGGCCGACGCCGACGGCGAGGTGGTCGACGTCGACCGGCTCGACGAGCCGTGCGCCGACACCGGCTGGGTCCTGCCCGGCGGTGCCTGCCTCCTCGGCCCCAGCCCGCCCCGGCCGGGGAGGTCCGAGCCCGGCGCACCGGTCGCCGAGGCCTGCGCCTCGGTCGCTCGGCGGGAGGGCGGCCGCCGGGCCGCGTCGGCCGACGGCGAGCACTCCTCGTCCGCCGGCGGATGGGCGAGCCTGGCCAGCTGACCGGGTACCCGCCCGGCCACCTGGCCGGCGCGTCGACCGGCGCGCCCGTCCTCGCTGCGGGGTGGGCGCTCGGGCGGCGCACGAGCGAGCTCGTCACGCGCGCCGCCGCGAGCAGGCGGTCGAGCTCGGCGCTCGCCACGCTCTGGGCGAGGCCCGGCGCCCGCCGTGCGCGTCGACGGGCCGCGGGCCGGGGCCGGCACGGCCCGCAGGGAGCCGTCCGAGGTGCCCGACTCGTCGCCGAGGAGCGCGTGCGGCGATGGCTCGCTGCGGTGGTGCACCTGCAGCCGGCGACCTGCTCGCCGTCGTCGGCGCTCCCACGCTCGGCCCGGACGGGAAGGCCCGCGCCTCGAAGGCCGCGGCGGTGCGTCGGATCGGGAGCGATCGTCGCCCCGGTCGCGTCGGGCAGCCCGGCGGTGGCCGTGCCACCACGTCGTCTCGCGCAGGTGCTCTCGGTGGGGACGGAGGGATTCGAACCCTCACTGCGGGCGTTTTAAGCGCCCCGCCTCTGCCGGTTGGGCTACGTCCCCGTTCCGTCGTCGCCGGCGAGGAGCGCGATCCCGACTGGGCGCGCCCCGACGAGCTGGCCGTCCACACGGTAGCGGGAAGCGGGTCGGTCCCAGAAGGACCGCTCCGCCTCGTAGGGGGCCTCCTCGACCCGGGTGGTCCGGCCGAAGCACATCGTCTCGCGCCGCTCGGTGCCGTAGCGCGGCCAGCGGCCGACGGCCGCGTTCGAGGGGTCGCCGCTCCCGGCGAAGGCCACCCAGCACGCCCGCATCTCGGCTGACAGCCGGCGCGCGTCGTCGTCGGTGCCGGCGAAGTACGAGATCACCGGGTGGTCGAGCGTCCCGAACACGAACGGGAGCTCGAGGCCGTGGCAGGCCCCGAGGACGCCTCCGGCGAAGGGCGACTCCCAGTCGAAGTGGTAGGCGAAGACGCGCCCGTGGCGCGACTGCGCCTCCGCGAGGCGCAGCTGCGGGAGCCGGAAGATCCAGTCCCCGGCGACGGCGTCGAGGACGTCGCGCGCCGCTGCCGCCTGGCCGCGCGCGAGGCGCGCGCCCCGGTAGTGGGCGACCGCCTCGGCCGCGGCGAGCGGAGCGCCCTCGACCCCGGAGGCGGCGAGGTAGCGCTCGATCAGACGCGTCACGCCTGCGTCGTCGAGCTCGCCCCGCCCAGCCGCGGCGAAGGAGAAGAGCTTGTACTCGTCGCGGTTCGAGCCGACGACGAGGTCGACGCCCGCCGCCGCGCCGTCGGCGATCGCCTCGGCAGGGTGGCGCCCGAGGAGCACGCCGTCGACGACCGGCTGGAAGGGCATGCCCTCGCCACCGTCGGTCTCGGCGACGATCCGCTGCTGCGCGGCGAGCAGGTCGGCGAGCGGCACCGCCGCGAGCGCGTCCCGGCTCACCTCGCGCAGCCCGAGCTCGGCGGCGAAGCGCTCGGCGACCGCGCTCGCGGCCTCGAGCGGGGCGGCGAGGCTGGCGCCGCTCTGGAGGATCGCCCGGCGGAACAGCGGCCGCGCAGCGGGCACGGCCAGCAGGTCGGCGACGGCCATCGCGCCCGCCGACTCGCCGAAGAGGGTGACGCGCGCCGGGTCCCCGCCGAACGCGCCGATGTGGTCGCGCACCCAGGCGAGCGCGGCGAGCTGGTCGTACAGGCCCCAGTTGGCGACGCAGCCGCCATCGGTGGCGAGGGCCGGGTGCGCGAGGAAGCCGAGCGCGCCGAGGCGGTAGTTGATCGTGACGACGACCGCCCCGAGCGCCGCGAGGGCCGCGCCTCGGTAGAGCGCGCTCGACCCGCTACCGGCCAGGAAGGCGCCGCCGTGCACGAAGACGAGCACCGGCAGCCGCCGGGCCGGCCCGGCGGGCGCCACGACGTTGAGGAAGAGGCAGTCCTCGTCCTGCTCGAGGGGGTCGCCGGGGACGTAGGTGCCGAGGCCCGAGCCCGCCTGGGGGGCGACGGGGCCGTACTCGGTGGCGTGCACCGCGCCCTCGAGCTCGGCGGGCCGCTGGGGCGGCCGGAAGCGCAGCGGGCCGACCGGCGGGCGTGCGAAGCGGATCCCACGGAACTCCACCGCGTCGCCCACGACCACGCCCGTGAGCCTCGCCGAGCCGATGCGCACGACCTCGTCCGCCACGACCGCCTCCCTCGCCGCCGACGCGCACGCTAACGGACCGACAGGCCAGCGGCGGCGCCGGAGGCTTTGACTTTCGATGCTGGTGTGGCCAGAGTTTCCACTGTGGTGAACGTGGCCGGCCGCTGCGCGCGCCTCGCGGCGCCGGCGATCGCCGCTGCCCTCCTCCCGGCGCTCGCCACCCCTGCCGCGGCGTCGCCGCCACCGCCTCCGACCCCGGCGATCGCCTCGGCGCGCGCCGAGGCCGCCGCGCTCGCGGCACAGATCACGCGCGAGTCCGAGCAGGAGCAGGTCGCCGCGGAGCGCTACGACGAGGCGGGCGTTCGCCTCGGCCTGGCCCGGGTCCGGCTGCGAGCCATCCGGGCCGAGCTGCGGCGGGAGGCGGTGGAGATCGCCGTCCGCCGGGCGGAGGTGCGCGCGACCGCCGTCGAAGCCTACGTCTACGGCTCGAGCGCCGACACGGAGGTCGCCGCGCTCCTCACGCGCAGCATCGCCGAGGCGGGCACGGTGACCACCTACGCGGGCGTGGCGGCGGACCGGCTGCACGCCGCGGTCGTCTCGCTCCAGTCCGCCGAGGCGCGCCTTCGCGCCAGCGAGGCCGCCCAGGCCGCCGAGGTGCGCGCCGCGAGCGGCGCGCTCGCGGCCGCGGCGAACGCCCGCGCCCTCGCCGAGCGCGCAGCTGCGTCCTCGCGCGCCACGCTGGCGAAGGTACGCGGCCGGCTCGCCCGCCTCATCGCCGAGCAGGAGGCCGCGGCAGCCGCGGCGGCCGCCGCGCGGGCGCGCGCCGCCGCCGAGGCCCGAGCGCGCGCCCAGGCGGCCGCGGCGGCTGCAGCGGCCGCGGCGGTCGCCGAGACGGTCGCGGCGAGCAGCCCCGGGACCACGACCGCGGCTGCCGCCGCGGCGGCGACGAGCGCGGCGGCCGCCGCGAGCGCCGGGAGCGGCCCGCCCCTCGGCCAGGCCGGGACGAGCGCGCCCGGCGAGGCTGCCGTCCAGGCAGCCGAGAGCTACCTCGGGGTCCCCTACGTGTGGGGCGGCGCGAGCCGCGCCGGGGTCGACTGCTCGGGGCTCACGATGCTCGCCTGGGCCGCCGCCGGGGTGACCCTCGCCCACAGCGCCTGGTACCAGTACCAGGAGACGCGTCGCGTCCCGCTCTCCGCCCTCGAGCCCGGCGACCTCCTCTTCTACGACTTCCCGAACGACGGCACCGACCCGGTGACCCACGTCGCGATGTACGTCGGATCCGGCCCCTACGGGACGCAGACGATCATCCAGGCGCCCGAGACCGGGCGGGACGTCTCCTACGAGCCGATGTACTACGTCGGCTTCGTCGGCGCGGGCCGGCCCGGCTAGCGCCGCGGCGCCGGTGGCTCGGGGCCGAGCCACGCCTCGACGTAGCGGTCCCGCCGCGCCCGCCACTCCTCGACGGTGATGGCGTAGCGGATGTGGTCCTCCCACCGCCCGTCGATCTCGAGGTAGCGCTCGGCGACCCCCTCGTCGCGCAGCCACAGCTTCTCGGCGACGCGCCGGCTCGGGGCGTTGCGCGGGATGATCGAGACCTGCAGGCGGTGCAGCCCGAGCTCCTCGAACGCGAAGCGGAACACGACGACGCACGCCTCGGGCACGTAGCCTCTGCCGGCCTGCGCCTCGTCCACCCAGTAGCCGATGTAGCCGTTCTGGAAGGCGCCGCGCTGGATCGACGACAGGCTGATCTCGCCCACGAAGCGGCCGGCCACGAAGATGCCGAAGGCGTACCCGGTCCCGAGCTGGCGCTCCCGGTCGCGCACCGCGCAGCGCGCCGCGAACGACGCGCGGTCCTCGGGCGCGTACGGGGCACCGGCGGGGCGGGGCTCCCAGCGCACGAGCCAGTCGCGCGAGCGGCGCCGCACCTCGCGCCAGGCGGGGTAGTCCTCGGGTCGCAGCGGCCGCAGCCGCACCCGCCGGCCCGCGAGCTCGGCACCGGTCTCGGGAACGCCCAGCTCAGCCACGAGCCCCCCTCCCGTCGGCCACGGCCGCTCGCCCCGCCACGACCCCATCGTCGCAGATGCGCCGCCTACACTGCGACGGGGCGCGGCCGGCGCCGGCGCCGGCAGCCCCGACCGACATGACCGACGCCGCCGCCGCTCCCGCTGACCGCCGCCCGGCGGAGACCGGGAGCGCCGCCACCTGCTCGGCCGCCGGCGTGACCAGCCCGATCGTCCTCGTCACCGGGCCCGACCCGGCGACCGTCGCCGCCGTCGCCAGCGGGCTCGGCTCGCTCGGGCTCGCACCGATCGCCCCGTCGCCCGACGCGCACGGGATCCCGGGCGCGCGCACCCCCGGTCCCCTCGGGGAGGTGAGCGAGCGCCTCCTCGCCGAGCTCGGGGGGAGCGCGCTGCGCCCGCCTGCGCTCGAGGCCGGCTTCGAGGCGGCGCCGGGCCTCGAGGAGCTGCGGCGCAAGGCGCGCGCCGCGGCCGTCGCGGCGCGCGCCAGCGGCCGGCCCCTCGTCTGGGCGGACCCCGTCCTCTGCCTCCTCCTCCCGTTCTGGCGCCGCGCCCTCGACCCGCCGCTCGCCCTCGTGCTCGCGGCGCGCGACCCGCTCGAGGCCGCGTCCTCGCGCGCCGGGCGCGACCGCATCCGCCTCGTCCACGCCCTCGCCCTCGTCGAGCGCTACCTGCGGGCGGCGCTCGAGGGGAGCGCGGGCCTCCCCGTCTACCTCTGCCGCCACGAGGCCCTCGTCGAGGACCCGGCCCGCCTGGCGAAGGACCTCGCCGCCTTCCTCTCCGGCGCCGGCATCCCCGTCGGGGCCCACGAGGAGCGCGCCGCGGCGGCGCTTCGCGCCGTGGCGTGCGAGGCGAGCGGCGGGCACGCCGAGGCCGGGCTCGTGCCGCCGAGCCTCGCGCGCCTCGACGCCCTCGTCGCGGCCGACGCAGGGCCCCACGCCTGCTTCGCCCCGCCCCCCCTCGAGCGCGAGAGCGAGTGGACCAGCGCGCTCCTCGACCTCGAGCGCGACGCGAGCAGGCTGCTCGACGCGCTCGACTGGACCGTCCGCCAGATCGAGCCCCTGCTTCGCGTCACGCCGCGCACCGAGGACGCCTTCGACGCCTTCCGCGCCGCGAGGGCGGCCGAGCAGGCGAACGAGGAGGACGACGCCGACCTCTTCGAGCCGAGCGGCGAGGGCCCCTACCCGCTCAACGCGAGCGAGGACCGGCGCGCCTACCACCGCTGGCTCCGGGCGCGCCGCCTCCCCGTCATCGTCGGCGGCCTGAACGACCCCCCGGCGCGCCGCGCCGTGACGCGAGCGCCGCGGCGGTGGCGCCGGCCGCTCGTCTCGGTGCTCGTCCCGATCTGGCGGCCGCCGCTGTGGGCGCTCGAGCGCTGCGTCGGGTCGGTGTTCGCCCAGCGCTTCGCGGACTGGCAGCTGTGCCTGTGCGACGACGCCTCCGGCGACCCCGAGCTCAGCGCCTACCTGCGCTCGCTCCGCCGGGTCGACCGGCGCGTCGCCGTGACGACCCTCGAGGAGAACGGCGGGATCTCGGCGGCGACCAACGCGGCGCTCGAGCTCGCCACCGGCCGCTTCGTCACCTTCCTCGACCACGACGACGAGCTCACGCCGGACGCGCTCGAGCGGGTCGCGGAGGCGATCCGGGCCTGGCCCGACGCCGACCTCCTCTACTCCGACGAGGACAAGATCGACGCCTCGGGCGAGCGCTTCGACCCGCTGTTCAAGCCCGACTGGTCGCCCGACCTCCTCCTCAGCTTCGCCTACCTGTGCCACCTCACCGTCGTGCGGCGCGAGCTGCTCGTCGAGCTCGGGGGGCTGCGCTCGGAGTTCGACGGCAGCCAGGACTACGACCTGTCGCTCCGGGCCTCGGAGCGGGCCCGGCGCATCGTCCACATCCCCGAGGTCCTCTACCACTGGCGGACGCTCCCCGGCTCGGCGGCGAGCGACTCGCGCGGGACGATCGCCAAGCCCTGGGCCTACGAGGCGGGCAAGCGCGCGCTCGAGGACGCGCTCGCTCGCCGCGGCGAGGCCGGCGAGGTGCTCGTCGACGAGCGCTTCCCCGGCCGCTACCACGTGCGGCGGACGGTCACCTCCTCGCCGCTCGTGAGCATCGTCGTCCCCTTCCGCGACGAGCCGGCGCTCCTCGCGCGCTGCGCCTCGACGCTGCGGGCCGACCCCGGCTACGACCGCCTCGAGCTCGTCCTCGTCGACAACGGGAGCGAGCTGCCCGAGACCGAGGCGCTCCTCGAGCGCCTGCAGGCCGACGAGTCGGTGCGCGTGATCCGGCACCCGGGGCCGTTCAACTGGGCGGCGATCAACAACGCCGCGGTCCGCCACTGCCGCGGCGAGGTCCTCCTGTTCGCCAACAACGACATCGAGGCGCGCGCCCCCCGCTGGCTCGAGGCGATGCTCGGGCACGCGCTCCGGCGAGAGGTCGGCGCCGTGGGCGCCCGCCTCCTCTACCCGGACGGGGCGATCCAGCACGCCGGGGTGGTCATCGGCCTCGGCGGCATCGCCGGCCACGTGCTGCGCGGCCTGCCGGGCAGCGACCCCGGCTACAACTCGATGGCGATCGCGACCCGCAACTGCTCCGTGGTGACCGGGGCGTGCATGATGACCCGACGGGAGGTCTTCGAGTCGGTCGGTGGCTTCGACGAGCAGCTGCCGGTCGCCTTCAACGACGTCGACTACTGCCTGAAGCTGCGCGAGCGGGGCCTCCTCGTCGTCTACGCACCGCTCGCCGAGCTCGTCCACCACGAGTCGCGCAGCCGCGGCCACACCGACGACCTCGCCGAGAGCCGCCGGCTCGTCGAGCGGTGGGGCGCGGTGATCGCGGCGGGCGACCCCTACGTGAGCCCGCACCTCAGCCACTGGCGATACTGGTGCCCGTTGTCGACCGCACAGGAGGACGACCGTTGGAAGACCTACCTGGAGACGTCCGTGTGGACGCACGCCTCGTGGTCGAGCACCTGAGGTCGGTCGTCGGCAACGCCCCCGGCGCCTACCCGCGCACCTGGCTTCCCCAGGCCACCTTCGACGAGCTCCTGGCGCGCGCCGACCGCGAGCCGATCCACCTCCACCCGAGCCTGCACCACCTCCACCGCCACTGGGACATGGGTCCGGCGCGCACGAACCAGGGGAGCGGCTGGGGCCCGAAGGCGCTCGTGAGGCGCCTGCTCGCCCGGATCATCAACGCCGCGCTCGACCGCTACTTCACCGAGGAGCAGGAGTTCCGCGCCGCGCTCGCCCAGTCGATCGACGCCATCGCCTACCGGGTCGACGAGATCGCGAGCGCCGACGAGCGCGCGCTGCTCGACATCGTGCGAGACGACCTCCTCGACCTCGCCCGCTACGTGGACGAGCGCATCGACGCCCGCCTGCGCGACCGCTCTGCGTGACGGCGCGAACCGCCCACGCCCGGGCGCGCGTCGCCGTCGTGACGCGCCAGTGGGGGACGCAGGAGGACGAGGCCGTCGTGGCGACCCGCCTCGTGGCCGGCGCCCTCGCCCGCCACGCGGCGGTCGACGTCGTCCACCTCGTCGCGCCCTCCGAGGCGACCGGCCCCGTCGCCGACAGCGTCTTCACGGTGCACCGGATCCCGCTGCGCGGGGCACGGCCGCTCACCGGCGCGCTCGTGCGCACCGCCCTCGGCGCGACCGGTGGGCAGGGCCTCCCGGCGGCGGCGGCCGCCCTCCTCGAGCACTACGGCGGGGAGGCCCCCGACGCCGCCGACCTCCTCGAGCGCCTCGCGCCGGACGCCGTGGTCCTCGCCGGCAGCCACCACCCCTACGACCTCGCGGTGCTCGGGCGCCGCGGCGAGGCGGGGCGCCCCCGTGTCGTCGCCCTCCCCCTCCTCGGGGCCGTCCCCCCGGCGCCGGCCACCGGGGTGCGGCGCGTCCTCGAGCGGGCCGACGCCGTCGCCCTCGCCCACCCCGGCGAGGGCGACGTCCTCGCCGCCGCCTGCCCGGCCGGCTGCGTCGGTCAGCTCGTGCCCCTCGACCTCGCCTTCGCCATCAACCGCTCGGCGACCCAGTCCCGCCTGTTCGGGGTGCGCTTCTTCGGCCGCTACGTCCTCTTGCTGCGCGGCTTCCCCCCGGGGGGAGCCCGCTTCGAGCGCTCGATGACCCACGAGGTCCTCCGGCGCGTCGTGCGGGGCGTGTCGGTCGCCGAGGTGGACGGCGAGCACTGGCGCATCAGCGACGACGAGAACACCCTCGAGCTGCCGGTCAACCCCTCGCGGGTGAACCTCTGGCGCCTGATGGCCTTCGCGCTCTTCACCATCGACGTCCGGCCCCCCGGCCCGGTCGGGCGCGAGGCGATCGAGTCGATGCTCCTCGGCACGCCCGTGCTCGTGCCCGAGCCGAGCGCGGCGATGCAGCACGCCGCGGCGGCGAGCGGCGGCCTGTGGTACCGGGACCCCGGGGAGCTGTTCGACGCGGCGCGCGCCCTCATGAGCCGGCCGCTTCGCGCCCGGCTCGGGACCCAGGGACGCGAGTACGCCGAGGCCCACCACGGGCGGATGGACGACTTCGTCGAGCGCGTCCGGCGCCTCGTGCTCGGGCCCGCCGAGCGCCTCGCCTAGCGCGCCTGGCGTTCGAGGAGCTCGGCCGCCACCCCGTCGAGGATGTCCCGCTCGGAGACGACGAGCTCGCGCTGGCCGAGCGCCGCCATCACCTCGGCGAGCACGATCGCCCCGCCGACGATGACGTCCGCTCGGCCCGGTTCGAGGCCGGGACGGGCCCGCCGCCGCTCGACGCGCACGGCCGCGAGCTCGTCGCGCCAGCGCTCGACGGCACGGCGGGTGAGCACGGCGTGGTGCAGCCGCTCGCCGTCGTAGGCGGGGAGGCCGAGGTCGAGCGCGGCGAGCGCCGCGACCGTTCCGGCCACGCCGACGAGGCGTGCCGGGGCGCGCAGCGCCGGCGTCGCGGCGAGCGCCTCGGCGGCGAGGGCACGCACGTGCGCCCCGGCCGCCTCGAGCTCGGCGCGAAGCGGTGGGTCGTGGCGCAGGAAGCGCTCGGTGAGCCGGACGCAGCCCACCTCGAGCGAGCACACGGCCGGCGACTCGGCGGGGCCGGCGACGAGCTCCGTCGAGCCGCCGCCGAGGTCGACGACGACGTAGGGCCCCGCCGACGGCTCGAGCGAGGCGGTGGCCCCCCGGTAGGCGAGGCGCCCCTCCTCGCGCCCGTCGAGCAGCTCGGGGGCGACGCCGAGGATCGCCTCGGCACGCCCGAGCAGCTCGTCGGCGTTGGCGGCCCGGCGCGCCGCCGAGGTGGCGATGGCGCGCACGGCGACGACGCCGAGGGCGTCGAGCTCCTCGCGGTAGGCGGCGAGGGCGGCCAGGGTGCGCTCGATGGCCGCCTCGGCGAGCACCCCGGTCTCCTCGACGCCCTCCCCGAGGCGGGTGATCGTCATCCGCCGGGCGAGGGGCGCGCCGTCGCGCCCGAGCACGAGCAGGCGCGTCGAGTTCGTCCCGCAGTCGACGGCGGCGACCGGGCCGGGGAGGCCGGGCTGCAGGCGGAGGGCCACCCAGCGGCCCACGGGGTCGCGCCCCCCCGCCAGGTACCAGGCGAGGTGGGCGTGGAGGCACTTCACCCCCCGCGCGCTGCCGCCCACGCCGCCGGAGGGACGCGGACCGCTCCAGCCGGGCGGGACGGCGGCGTCGCGCTCGGCCGCGTAGCGGGCGTGCGCCTCGGCGATGGCCTCAGCGGGGACGGCCGCCTCGGCCGCCGCCACGCCGCCGGCGGCCTCGAGGCGCCCGACGGCCTCCCGCTCGGCGCGCCCCACGAGCCAGTAGCGCGTGGGCATCGGCCTCCCGTCCTCGAGGAAGGGTGCGTTCTCGATCACGACGGGCCCACCCGCCCGATCGCGCACGACAACCCGGAAGGGGGCGCTCGCACGCCGGCCGAGGAGCGCCTCGACCGCCGCGCGCTCGGACGGGCTCGCCCACTCCCCGCCCGGCGCGTCGTCGTCCTCGCCGGCGAAGCGGTCGAGCGCCTCGTCTCGGCACAGCTCTGGGTGCTGGCGCCAGAGCCGGGCGACAGGACCGTCGAGGGGCACGAGCGGCCACACCTCGGCCGCGAGGCGGACGAGGCCGGTGAAGCGCCTGCCCGCCCGCACGACGGCGACCGGCCCCGGGGCTTGCGCAGCCCGCCGCCAGGCAGCGGGCCGGGCGCGGGCGGCGCCCGCCGAGCCGTCGGCGTCGCCCAGGGCGACGACCGCGGCGTCGTGGCCGGCCCGCTGGCAGTAGTCGAGCGCGGCGTGCAGGGCGCTCGCCTCGCTCGCCGGTTCGGCCCAGTCGACGAGGACGGTCGCCGCCTCGGGCACGCCCTCCGCCTCGCCGGGAGCCGCGAGGACGACGACCACCTCGTCGAGCCCGGCGCGCAGGGCCGCCTCGGCGAGGGCGCGCGCCCCGATCGCGGCGGACGAGGGGCGCCGCGGTCGCGCTGGCTCGAGGACGATGGCGGCGGTCGTCATCGGCGCAGCCTAGCCAGGGCTCGGCGCGCCGGAGCCGCCCCGAGCGTCGCCCGATCCCCCGCGACCAGGTAGCCTTCGCCGCCATGAGCGCTCGCGCCGGCGGCGAGGCGCCGCGCCCCGACGAGCGCCGCGCGCGACCGCGGGCGGGGCGCGCCGTCGCGGCGGCGCTCGGCCTCCTCGGCGGCCTCGCGGCGCCGGCCCGCGCCGGCACGCCGGCCTCCCTCCGAGCCCGCGCCCAGGCCATCGCCGCCTCGATCGCCGCCGACGAGGCGAGCGCGCGCGCCCTCGGCGAGCGCTACGTCGCCGCGGCTGCCGCCCGGGCCCGGGCCGAGGCGGCGGCGGCGGCCAGCCGCCGGGCGATCGCGGCGCTCGACGCCTCGATCGCGACGAGCCTCGCCGCGATCCGGCGCGCGGCGGTCGCCGCCTACGTCAACGCCGGCGCGTCGAGCGAGCTCGCCGCCGACCTCGTGGGCTCACCGAACGAGCTCCCGAGCCGCCTCGCCTACCTGCACGCCGCCGCCGGCGAGCTCGAGACGCAGGTCAGCCTGCTCGCCGACGAACGGCGTCGGCGCGCCGTGCGCCTCGCCGAGGAGCAGCGGGCCGTCGACGAGGCCGCCGCGGCGGCGCGCGCCGCCGCGACGGCGCGAGCCGCGGTGGTCGCCCGCGTGGCGCGAGCGCGCGCCACGCTCGCCTCGGTGCGCGGCCGCCTCGCGGCGCTCGTCGCCGCTGCGGCCGCGGCGCGGGCGCGGGCCGCCGCGGCCGCCGCGGCCCGGGCCGCGAGCGCGGGGCCGCCCGCGCTCGACCCCTCGCCGGCGCCGAGCGCGCCCGCCGAGGCGAACGCCAGCCCGATCCCGGCGGCTCTCGCTGGCGACTTCGCCGGGATCCGCTCCTGCGAGTCGGGCGGCCGCTACGACCTCGACACCGGCAACGGCTACTACGGCGCCTACCAGTTCAGCCTGCCGACCTGGGAGGGGCTCGGCGAGTCCGGCCTGCCGAGCGCGGCGCCGCCCGCCACCCAGGACGCCGCCGCCCTCGCCCTCTACGACCGCAGCGGCTGGGCCGCCTGGCCGGAGTGCGCGGCCATCCTCGGCCTGTGAGCGGCCGCCGTCCGCTGGGCGCGGGTCGGCGCCGGCGCCCCCCGGCGAAGGTCCTCGCCCGACGCTGGGGCGCCCTGCTCGGCGGCCTCGGCCTCGCGGCGGGGATCCCCGCCGCCCTCGCGTCCGCCCCCGGCGCTCGGGCGCGGCCCGCCTCGGCGGGCGGCGCGCCCTCGGTCGGCCTCGCCGCCGCGCTCGCCCCCTGGCGCCTCCCCGCCCCGACCTCGCGGCCGGTGGTCCTCGCCCTCGCCGGCCGTATCGCCGTCCTCGGGGGGCTGACGGTCGGCGACGTCTCGACGGCCTCGGCCGTCCTCGTCGATCCCCGCACGGCGAGGACGGCACGCTCGAGCCCGCTCGTCGAGGCCGTCCACGACGCGGCCGGCGCGCTGCTCGGCGGGCGCGCCGTCGTCTTCGGCGGCGGCGCGGCGGTGAGCGTCGCCACCGTGCAGTCCTGGCAGCCCGGCGCCTCGCGCCCGATCGGCGAGCTCCCCACGCCGCGCTCGGACCTCGGCGCCGCGACGCTCGGCAGGCGCGCCTACCTCGTCGGCGGCTACGACGGCGCCAGCCTCCCCGCCGAGGTCCTCGTCACGACCAACGGGGCGAGCTTCCGGCCGGCGGGGCGCCTCGCCCAGCCGGTCCGCTACGCCGCCGTCGCCGCCTACCGGGGGGCGCTGTGGGTCGTCGGCGGCGAGGTCGACGCGTCGGGAACCGTCGAGACGGCCGACATCCAGCGCTTCGACCCGGCCACGGGAACGGCCCGCGTCGTCGGCCACCTCCCCGTCCCGCTCGCCGGCGCGTCCGCCTTCGTGCTCGGCCACCGGCTCTACGTCGCCGGGGGGCGCCTCGGCGCGACGGCCTCGGCGCGCATCTGGTGGATCGACACCCGGCACGGCGTGGCCCGCCCCGCCGGCTTCCTGCCGGCCGGGCGGGCGGACGCGGGGGTGGCGGTGCTCGGCGGGCGCGCCTACCTCGTCGGCGGCGAGTCCCTCCCCTCCGGGCAGGCGCTGCGAACCGCCGTCGTCGTGCGGGTCGTCGATATCAGGCGCGCTTGATATTTTCTATCAGGTGCGCTTAACATGAGGCGGCAGGCACCGGGCAGGGCGACGGCGGGAGGCATCGGGGCATGGGCGAGCTGCAGACGCTGGCGCTCGGCGCGATCGCCGGCGGCACGATCCTGCTCGGCATGCCGCTCGCCCGGGTGCGCGCGCCGCTCGGCCGCCTGCGTCCGACGCTGTGCGCCGTGGCGATCGGCATCCTCGTCTTCCTCGTCTGGGACGTCCTGACGAGCGCCTTCGCCCCGATCGACGCCGCGCTCGCCCGCCTGCGCGAGCACGGGGGCGGCGCGTGGCCCGTCGCCGGCTACAGCGCGCTGTTCTTCGGGGGCCTCGCCGTCGGGCTGTGCTCCCTCGCCTACTACGAGCGCGCCCTGGCGCGGCGCCGCCGCCGCGACGGCCCCGGGGCGATGGCCGCCTCGCCGGCGCTCTCGGCCGCCGGCACGGCCGATGCGGCGACCGGCGCCCGCCAGCTGTCGGTCCTCATCGCGGCGGGCGTCGGGATGCACAACTTCGGGGAGGGCCTCGCCATCGGCGCGAGCGCGGCGCGCGGCGCGGTGGCGCTCGCCACCTTGCTCGTCATCGGCTTCGCGCTCCACAACGCCACGGAGGGCTTCGGCATCGTCGCGCCGCTGACCGCCGAGGCCGAGCGCCCGAGCTGGCGCCTGCTGCTCGCGCTCGGCCTCATCGGGGGCGGGCCGACCTTCGTCGGCACCGCCATCGGGCGGCAGTCGGCGAACGAGGCGCTCGCGGTCGCCTTCCTCGCGCTCGCCGCGGGCTCGATCCTCTACGTCGTGATCCAGCTGCTCGCCGTCGTGCGGCGGGCGCTGAGCCGGGAGCTGCTCGTGTGGGGCGTGCTCCTCGGCATCGTCGCCGGCTTCGTGACCGACATGGTCGTCACGGCGGCGGGCGCCTAGGCCCGGCTAGAAGGCCCAGCGCCAGAAGGCGAGGCGGTCGAGGACGCGCCCCCACAGGCCCGCGGACCTGCCGGTCCTCCTCGCCGGCCCGGCCCCCGCGAGCGCGGCGGCGGAGGTCGGGACGACGTCGGTGGGGGCGATCGACGCGGCGGCGAGCGCGCTCCCGGCGCCGGTGCTCGGCAGCACGACGTAGGAGCGCTGGCCGCGCCGCACGAGGCCGTAGTCGCGCTCGGCGAGGGCGGCGATGGTCGCCGGCCGCCTGAGGGAGGCGATCTCCCCGGCGAGCGCCGTGTTCCGGCCCGTGACGAGCGCGAGCTGGCGCGAGACGCGCGCCAGCTCGCCCCGCTGGCGCAGCAGCTCCCCGAGGGGCAGCTCCAGCGCGACGAAGACGGCCGCCGACGCGCACGCGGCGCACAGCACGCGCCTGGCGCGCAGGTGCTGCGCGCGCGCCGCTGCGTCGACCGCCTCAGCCACCGGGCGGGGCGACCGGTCGGGCGAAGGTCGCCGAGCCGGCGAAGCGGGCCGACTCACCGAGCTCCTCCTCGATGCGCAGCAGCTGGTTGTACTTCGCGACGCGCTCCGAGCGCGCCGGCGCGCCCGACTTGATCTGCCCGCAGTTCGTCGCCACGGCGAGGTCCGCGATCGTGACGTCCTCGGTCTCGCCCGAGCGGTGCGAGACGACGCAGCGGTAGCCGGCGCGCGCCGCGAGGGCCATCGTGTCGAGCGTCTCGCTGAGCGTGCCGATCTGGTTCACCTTGACGAGCACGGCGTTCGCCACGCCCGCGGCGATGCCCCGCTCCAGGCGCTCGGCGTTCGTGACGAACAGGTCGTCGCCGACGAGCTGGATCCGCCCACCGAGCGCCTCGGTGAGCAGGCGCCAGCCCTCCCAGTCGTCCTCGGCCATGCCGTCCTCGATCGACACGATCGGGTAGCGCGCCGCGAGGTCGGCCCAGTAGCGGGCGAGCTCGGCCGGCGACAGGGTGCGTCCCTCGCCGGCGAGGACGTAGGCGCCGTCGCGGTACAGCTCGCTCGCGGCGGGGTCGAGGGCGATGGCGACCTCGCTGCCCGGCGTCCGCCCCGCCGCGGCGATCGCCTCGACGAGCACCTCGAGGGCCTCCTCGTTCGAGGAGAGGTCGGGCGCGAAGCCGCCCTCGTCGCCGACGGCGCTCGACAGCCCCCGCGCCCGCAGCACGCCCCGCAGGGCGTGGTACGTCTCGGCGCCCCAGCGCAGCGCCTCCCGGTAGGAGGGGGCGCCGTGCGGCACGATCATGAACTCCTGGAAGTCGACGTTGTTGTCGGCGTGGACGCCGCCGTTCACGACGTTCATGAGCGGCACCGGCAGCACGTGCGCCCCGACGCCCCCGAGGTAGCGGTAGAGGGGGAGGTCGAGCTCGTCGGCGGCCGCCCTCGCCACGGCGAGGGACACGCCGAGGACGGCGTTGGCGCCGAGGCGGGACTTCGTCGGCGTCGCGTCGAGGTCGCAGAGCGCGTCGTCGACCCCCCGCTGGTCCGACGGGTCCCGACCCACGAGCGCGGCGGCGATCTCCCCGGACACCGCGGCGACGGCGCCGAGCACGCCCCTGCCGCCGTAGCGGGGCCCGCCGTCGCGCCGCTCGGTCGCCTCGAAGCGCCCCGTCGAGGCGCCCGCCGGGACGATCGCCCGGCCGCTCGCCCCGCTCTCGAGGACGCAGGTGACCTCGACGGTCGGGTTGCCGCGCGAGTCGAGCACCTCGCGGCCTTCGAGCGCTGCGATCGGGCTGAGGGCCATGGTGCTCCTGTGCTCAGCGTTCCACACGTTGCAGGTGTGGCCCCACGCTACCAGAGCGCCGGCGGCCGGGTCAGGGGGCCGCCTCCTCGAGGAGCCGGAGGCGCTCGGCCGGGGCCGCGGCCTCGAGCGTCGTCCCCGCCTCGCGCGCTCCTCGGTCGGCGGCGGCGAAGCGCGCCCGGAAGGCCGTCGCCGCCTGCCGCAGCGCCGCCTCGGGGTCGACCCCGGCATCGACCGCGAGGCGCGCCAGGCCGAGGAGGAGCTCGCCGGCTCGCGACCCGTCGCCGCGCTCGAGGGCGCGCGCCAGGGCCGACAGCTCCGCCGGGCCGGCGCCGGCCGGCCAGCCGAGGCCGACCGAGCGGGCGCGCCGCTCGAGCGCGGCGGCGAGCGCGAGGGCGGGCAGGGCGGCGGGGATGCCCTCGAGGAGGCTCGAGCGCCCCTTCTCCGCCTGCTTGCGCTGCTCCCAGCGCCCGAGCACGGCCTCGGCGCTGTCGAGCTCCTCGCCGCCGAAGACGTGCGGGTGGCGGTCGACGAGCTTGTCGTGCAGGCGGCGGGCCACGTCCGAGAGGGTGAACAGGCCGGCCTCGGCCGCCAAGGTGGCGTGGAAGAGGACCTGGCAGAGCACGTCGCCGAGCTCCTCCTCGAGGTGCTCGACCTGCGCCGGCGTGGGGGGGTCGGCGAGCGCCTCGATCGCCTCGACCGCCTCGTAGGCCTCCTCGAGGAGGTGGCGCACGAGCGAGCGGTGCGTCTGGGCACGGTCCCACGGGCACGCGCCGCGCAGGGTGCGCACCACCTCGGCGGCGCGCACGAGCTCGACGGCCGCCGGCTCGGCCGGCGCGGGCACGTACAGGCAGGTCAGGTGGTCGGGCTCCAGCCTGCGGTCGAGCTCGGCCCACTCGAGCTCGAGGACCACCTCGTCGTCGAGGCCGAGGTGGTGGAGCAGGACCGCCGAGGCCGGCGGCGCCTCGAGGGCGAGCTTCACCTCCGAGAGGTGCTGGCGGGACCACACCTGGGCGACGAGGAAGGGACCACCCTCGCCGGCGGCCGCGGCGCTGAACTCCTCGCCGTCGACCAGCCGCAGGCGCTCGGCGAAGGGGTCGAGGGCGAGGCGGTCGGCGACGAGCTCGAGGAACGACATCCCCGGCACCGTCTCGACGGCGACCCGCTCGTCCGCCGCGAGGCGGGCCGCGGCGGCCTCGAGGACGTAGGGCGAGCCCGGCACGGCGTAGGCGGCGGCGCCGTGGCGCTCGGCCGCCTCGACGACCGCCTCGACGATGCACTCGTACGCCTGGGCGAAGGTGCGCGCCTGCTCGTAGCACCCGTCGAGCGGACGCGCCCCCGCGGCGAGGAGGGGCGCGGCGGCGGGGTGGCGGCTCGTGCGCACGAGCACGACCGGCGCCGACGCCAGCGCGGCGTGCGCCTGGGGGGTCGTGAGCTCCGGGCCCGCGGGGCCGAGCCCGACGACGACCACCCTCGGCGCGCCCGGGCGCGCCGCGCCGCGGCCAGGCGTCGGTCTACGCGGTGAGCCCGGCACCGGGCGGGGTGGCGGCGCGCGGGTTCGGCACGAGCCGCGTCGGCGGGCCGCTCGAGGGGACGACCTCGTAGGTGCCGTGGACCGCTGCCCAGCGCCCGTAGCGGGGGTCGACGACGACCTGCGCCCGCCCGGTGATGGCGGCGACGTCGCCCGCCACCGCGGCGAGCGCCGGGTCGACCATCGCCTCGGCGACCTGGAGCGCCGAGGCCGGCCGCCTCGAGCGCACCGTGAGCAGGGCGTAGACGCCGCTCACGGCGACCGGGCGCGACACCTCCCCGACGGCCAGGCCCTCGAGCACCGACGCGACGGCTCCCGAGAAGTCGCCGGGCAGGTCGCAGCCGATCTCGCCCCCCTTCGCCGCCGACGCGGGGTCGATCGAGCGCTGGCGCGCCAGCGTGGCGAAGTCGGCGCCGGCCATGAGGCGTGCGTCGAGGGCGAGGGCCTGCGCACGCGTGCGCACGACGATGACCGCGACGCACGCGAGGGAGGCGACGCGCGGGTGGGACCGGGCGAAGGCAGCGGCCGCCGGGCGGGTGAGGACGACCTTGGCCTGCTGGGCAGCGAGGAGGTCCTGGTCGGACTGGAAGCGCAGGAGCTGCGCCCGGTAGGCGGGCGTGAGGGCGGCCACGACGCTCGCGCCGCTCTGCGGGCAGCTCGAGGACGGGGCGGGGCTGAAGCCCGCCGCCAGCTGGGCGCGGGTGAGCGCGCCGAGCAGGCCGGCGTCGCCGTGCAGGCCACGGCGGACGACGTCGGCGTGCACGGCGGCCATCTCGATGAGCCCGGTGAGAGCGTCCGCGCTGAAGGTGCTGGCGTAGGTGGAGGCGCCCGCGCCCTCGATGGGCTGGCCGCCGGTCTGCTCGACGATCTGGCAGCGGTACCCGGGGTCGTCCGCGATGGCGCGCAGGGCGTCGTCGAGCTGGCCGCTCGAGATCGTCGTGCCGCCGACTCGCGCCGCGTACGGCGTGATCTGGGCCTCGCAGCCGGCCAGCGCGCCGGCGAGGAGCCCGAGGGCGAGGACGAGAGCGGCCTTGCGCACGGCGCCGATGCTAGACACCCCACGGCCCGAAGCCGTCAAGCGGCCGCCGCGATGGAGGGTGGCCACGCACGGCTCTCGTCGTAGAGCTCACCGTGCTCGAGGCAGTGGTGCAAGATGCCGACGAGGCGATTGCCGAGCTGGCGGAGCGCT
>DATGLP010000016.1 GCA_035294085.1 Acidimicrobiales bacterium
TCGGCTTTCGCGTCACGATCGAGCCAGCCGAAGCCGCCTGAGCTGTCCCCAGGACTGAACAGCGGGACTTCGTCCCGAGCGGGGCTCCGCCCCGCACCCCTTGACCTCGCGCGTCCCGATGACAGGGTTTTCGTGTCAGCCCGCCGACGATCGTCCTCCACGGCCCGAACGCCGTCGGCGCGCCCGCGAGCGAGGGCGTCGCCGACGGCGCCTGCCGGCTCGACGATCGCCTGCCCCCCCGGTGACGACGAGCGGCGAGGCTGCGTGACCTCTCGGCCGCGGCGTCGGCGCGCGTCCCCTTGCCGGGTGGCCGCTGCCGGCGGGCGTGTCCTGACGCCGGGTCGCGGGGTGCAGGCCGCGCCACACCCCTCCGGGACTCGCGAGGCGCTCGTGGGACGAGGGACGGTCGAGCTCGGCCGGCGAGAGCCGCGCTGTGCCTGTCCTGGGCTCGCGATCCGGGCCACCTGCGCGCCAGCGGGTCGCGCCAGCCGGCGCAGCGCCCGGCGGTCCCGCCCTACCATGGCCACGTCGGGCGGGGCAGCGAGCCCTGCGCAGCAGCGATGAGGACGGGAATGGCTGGCGCGCACGCCGCTTCGGTCGAGCAGGTCCACACGTCGATCCTCCGCAAGCCGGACGACCGGCGCGCGCTCGTCGTGATGACCGTGGGCCATGGCATCCAGCACTTCTACGTGGCAGGCCTCGCCGTCACGTACCCGTTCATCGTCGCCGACCTCCACGTCTCGTACGCGCTGCTGGGGGTCGTCCTCACCGCCAGCGGCCTCGTCGGCGGCCTGCTGCAGGGCGCAGCAGGGCTGCTCCGCAAGGTCCGGGCACGCGCCATCCTCACGGCGCAGAACGCCGGCCTCGCGCTGGCGACGCTGCTTGCGGCCATCTCTCCGGGATTCGGGCTCTTCGGCGCAGCGAAGATCCTCGGTGCCATCGTGAGCTGGCCCCAGCACCCGGTCGGCTCCGCGTACCTCTCGGAGCGCTTCCCCGAGCGCCGGGCGACCGCGCTCAGCTGGCACACCGCCGGCGGGAGCCTCGGCACCGTCACCATCCCGCTCCTCGCGTCGGTCGTCATCGCCACGGCCGGCTGGCGCTGGGCGCTCGCAGCGGTGGCGGCGGCCCTCGCCCTCGGGGCGCTGCTGATCGCTGCGGCGCTGCCACCGGAGCGCCGGCACCTTCCGGTCGAGGCGGACCCATCCGAGCCCGCCAGCCTCGGTCGCCTCCTCCGACAGCGCCGTGTCCTCGCCGTGCTCGCGGCCTCGACGGTGGCTGCAGGTGGGCGCGGCCTCGGGACGCTGAGCACCTACATCCCCGCCGACCTGCGCAGCGGGCTGCATCTGCCGACGCTCACGGTGGGGGCGATCTTCACCGTGGTGATGACGGCGAGCATCGCCGGGCCGCTCCTCGGTGGCGGGCTGGCCGACCGCTTCGGCCGCCGAGGCACGCTCGTGGCCACCTACCTCGCCGGTGCCGGCGCGCTCGTCGGGTTCGGGTACGCGGGTCGCGACCTCGCGCTCCTCGTCCCGCTCGGCGTCCTCGTCGGCGTCCTCGCGTACTCCGAGGCGCCGCTCATGCAGGCGGTGTTCTCGGACATGACCGAGCGCGGGGTCGCGCGGGCGACGTTCGGGGCGTTCTTCGCGATCAGCTACGGGGTCGGCTCGCTGTGGACGGCGCTCATCGGCTGGATCATCGATGCAGCCGGCTTCCCCGCGGCCTTCGCGACCATGGCGGCGTCGTTCGTCGTCGCGGCTGCCATCATCCTGCTCGGGACGCGCGCCCCCCGGGTCCGGTCGACGCCGGCGGAGGTGGGCTGAGGCAAGGGCCTCGACGACCCGATCGGCCCGGCCCGGCGCTGCTCGATCGACGCCGGCGCGGCGCTGGCGGCCAGTGGGACGGCGCTGGATGTGCCAACCGGCGGCCGAGACCAGGTGCGCCGTGGAGCTCCTCGGCGCCGACGTCGGTGCCTGCCGTGGGCCGCCCGGGTCTCGATCCCGGCACCTTGGGATTAAAAGTCCCCTGCTCTGCCCGATGAGCTAGCGGCCCGGTGCCAGCGTAACCCCGGGTCTCGCGGGGGCCGAGGCCGTCGGCGGCGGCCGAGCGCGCGACGCGAGGCGCGATGTGACGTCCGTCCCTGGTCGCAGCGCGCGCAATCCGGCGCGATGAGCCGCGCAGCGCGCGCACGGCGCCTGCCGATCGAGCACGGGAGGAGCGTCTCGTGGAAGCTCATGTCGGCGACCACCTGGTCGTCAAGGGTCATCGGGCGGGGCAGCCAGATCGTGACGCGGAGATCCTCGAGGTCCGCGGCGCACAGGGGAAGGCGCCCTACCTCGTACGGTGGGGCGACGACGGCCACGTCGGACTCGTGGTCCCCGGCCCGGATGCCGTCGTCGTCCATCGCGAGCAGGGCCACGAGCAGGGCCAGCAGTGAACCTGGCTGGGTTCGCCTTGGAGGTGGCCCCACCGGCTCGCGCAGGCGTTCGGTAGCCTGGGGCGGTGGTCGGTCGCCCGGTGCCCGACGACGCGCGGCAGTTCCTGACGGCGCAGGGCGCGCTCCTGCGCGCCGCGCGTGCGCGCCAGGCGCTCACCCTCCAGGGCGTCGAGGCAATCACCGGAGGGGAGTTCAAGGCGGCCAGCCTGAGCGCCTACGAGCGGGGCGAACGGATGATCTCCGTCCTGCGGCTGCTGCGCCTCGCCTCCCTCTACGGTTCCTCGCTCGACGAGCTCGTCCCTGGCTCGCCCGCCGAGCCGGCTCCGGCGGGGCGCCCGCGACCGGTGGCGAGCCCGGCGGCACCGACCATCCGCATCGACGTGGCGCGCCTCGAGCGCCGCCGCGGGGCCGGGTGGGACCAGCTGCGCACCTACGTCCGCACCGTCCAGGCGCGCCGTCGAGGTCGGCACGCGAGGGTCGTCGTGCTGCGCGGCGAGGACGCGTGGGCCGTCGCCGCGATGCTCGCCGTCGAGGTCGACGAGCTCGTCGGCTTCCTCGAGGGCGCGGGGGTGGCGCCGTCGGGCTGAGCGGCCCCGCTACTCCTGGTCGAAGTCGAAGACCGAGAGGCGGGATCCCGACGGGCCGTCCTCCCCTGCTCGAGGCTCCGGCGGTCCCTCGGCCGCGAGTCGGGCTCGATGGCTGCGCACCAGCTCGCCCGGATCGGGTAGGTGGTGACCGGGCTGCGGTTGATCGAGCGCCTGCACGCGCAGCACCGCGACCGGCCGCTCGGCTGCTCCCGACTCCTCGGTCCCCTGCGCCCCCGCACGCTCGTCGGCAGCGGCGACCTCCGGCACCTCGGCGCGGGCGTCCTCCGCGCGAGGAGCGCCTGACGTCGCGGTCTCGAAGCGGGCGACGGCGTCCTCGACGAGGCGCTTCACCCCGAGGAGCTCGGCGAGCGCCGCCTTGCGCTGCTCGTGGAGGAACGTGATCTGGGTGACGGCCCGGGCTCGGTCCTCCTCGACCCGCTCGAGGTAGGAGCGCCGACGGCGCTCGATCTCCTCCTCCACGGCGCTCGCGCGCCGCCGGGCGGCGGCAACGATCTCCTCCGCCTCCCGGCGCGCCTGCTCGCGCAGTTCGTTCGCCTCGTGCTCGGCGCTCTGTCGCAGCGCGTACGCGCCCTCCCACGCCTCCTGGAGGATGCGCTGGACCCGCTCGCCGAGGGTGTCGAGCGACGGCGGCTGGGGGGAGCGGTCCTCGCTCTCGAGCACGGCGACGCGCCGGTGGAGCTCGCGCAGCTGGCCGACCGCCGCCGCCAGCTTGCGCTCGGCCTCCGACGCCCGCCGCATCGCCTCGTCGAGGCGCCGCTGCTGGTCGGCGACGTAACGGTCGACCTGCTCGGGGTCGTAGCCGCGCCGCCCTGCGCTGAAGATCGGCGTGGCCTCGGCCTGCCCGTGTGGCGCGCTGCCCTGCTCCATCTCCATCCCCGATCCGGCACCCCGCCGGCGCCTCTCGCCCAACTGGACCCTCGCCACGACCGCGGCGGGCGGTGGGCCGATCGTACCGAGGAAGAGCGCCCTGGGCGTGGACCTCGCGCGCCGGGGCCGGCCGTCAGCGCGCCCGCTCGAGGAAGCGGCGTCGCTCGACGGCGACGCGGGTCAACTTGCCGGCGCCGACGAGTCCTGCGGCGTCGCTGGCGGTGACCGTGAAGACGAGCCGGCGGCCCTCGATGCGGGCGAGGAGTGCTTCCGCGACGACCGACCCACCGACGGCGACGGGGGCCAGGTGGTCGAACTGCACCCGCATCGCCACGGTGGTCCAGTCCTCGGGCAGCGCGCCCGCCATGGCGCGCATCGTCGCCTCCTCGCACAGCGCGATGAGGCGGGGCGTGGCGAGCACCTCGACGTCGCCGGAGCCGAGGGCGACAGCGGTGTCGCTCGCGCCGACCGTGAGCTGCGCCCGCCCGGCGAGCCCGAGGGGCAGATCGGTCCCGAGAACCACGTCGTTACGATACGAGCACGCCGATCGACCGGCCACTTGGTCGCACCGCTGGGGATCCCCTCGGCGTCCGGGAGGAGACAGGTGACACCACCCGATCACGCCCTGCTCGACGAGGACGTCGTCGCCGGCACGCTCGCAGCGGCGCTGCGCCGGGGCGGCGACTTCGCCGAGATCTTCGTCGAGGATCGCCGCTCGACGCGCATCTCGCTCGACGACCGCCGGGTGGAGGAGCTGTCCTCCGGGCGCGAGCGCGGCGCGGGCATCCGCGTCGTGGTCGGCGAGACCACCGGGTTCGCTCATACGGCCGACCTGAGCGAGGCGGGCCTGCTCGCCGCGGCGGAGGCCGCGGCTGCCGTCGCCAGGGGCTCGGCCGCGGGGACCCGGCGCGTCGCCCTCGGACAGCGCGCGCCTGGCGCGCGTAGCGGCGCGGAGCAGCTCCCCGAGGAGGTGCCGAAGCGGGCGAAGGTCGAGATCCTCGAGCGAGCCGACGCCGCGGCCCGAGCGGCGGGGTCGGCGATCGTCCAGGTCGCCGCTGGCTACGGGGACAGCCGGCGCCGGATCCTCGTCGCCAACTCCGACGGGCTGGTGGCCACCGACGACCAGGTCCGCACGCGCCTCGCCGTCGTGTGCGTGGCCTCCGGGGACACCGGCCTGCAGACGGGCCACGAGAGCGTCGCCTGCACGATCGGCTTCGAGCTCTTCGACCGCTTCGCCGTCGAGGACGTGGCCGCGCAGGCGGCGCGCCGGGCGCTCGCCAAGCTCTCCGCACGCCCGGCGCCCTCGGGCGTGCTCCCCGTCGTCATCAAGAGCGGGACCGGCGGGATCCTCTTCCACGAGGCGTGCGGCCACGGCCTCGAGGCGGACCACGTGCTGAAGGAAGCCTCCGCGTACGCGGGCAGGGTCGGCGGCCTCGTGGCGAGCCCGCTCGTCACGCTCGTCGACGACGGCACGCTCGCCGACGGCTGGGGGAGCGCCCGGATCGACGACGAGGGTCGCCCGGTTCAGCACAACGTCCTGATCCAGGACGGCGTTCTCACGGACTACATGTGGGACCTCGTGCGCGCCCGCAAGGAGGGCCGCCAATCCTCGGGGAACGGGCGACGCCAGAGCTACCAGCACCTGCCGATGGTCCGGATGACGAACACCTACCTGCCGGCCGGCAGCGAGGACCCGGAGGAGATCGTCGCCCAGACGCCCTACGGCGTGTACGTCGCGAAGCTCGGCGGGGGTCAGGTGAACACCGCGACCGGGGACTTCGTCTTCGGGATGACCGAGGCCTACCTCATCGAGAACGGCCGGATCACCGCGCCGCTTCGCGACGCGAACCTGATCGGCAACGGCCCGGACATCCTGTCGAAGATCGACGCCGTCGGCACGGACTTCGACGTCTGCCCGGGCACCTGCGGCAAGGACGGCCAGAGCGTCCCCGTCGGCTGCGGTCAGCCGACGCTGCGGGTGACGGGCGTGACGATCGGGGGCACGGCCGGTGCCTGAACTCCTCGAGCTCGCGCAGCGGATCGCCGCGGCCGCCCGCCCAGGCGAGCAGGTGGAGGCCTACGTCGCCCGGGAGCGGGGCACGGACGTGCGCGTCTTCGAGGGCGACGTCGAGTCCCTCTCGTTCGCCCAGTCCGCTGGCGTCGGCGTGCGAGTCGTCGTGGGCGGGCGCCAGGGCTTCGCGTACGCGGGCGACCTCGACGAGCGGCTCGCGCGCGACGCGCTCGAGGAGGCGCGTGACAACGCTCGCTTCGCGACCGAGGACGAGCACGCTGGCCTGCCGGTCCCCGACGGGGTTGCGCCGGCGCACCTCGAGCTGTGGCGCGAGGAGACGGTGTCGACGGACGACAAGGTCGCCCTCGCACTCGAGCTCGAGCGGCGCGTGCGGGCCGCCGACCGCAGGATCCGCCAGGTCGTGAGCGCCGACTACGGGGATGGCCAGGTGGAGGTCGCGGTCGCGAGCTCGCTCGGGATCTCGGCGGTGAGCCGGCGGAGCGGCTGCTACGTCTCGGCGGACGCGGTCGCCGGCGAGGGTCCCGAGACGCAGACCGCCACCGGCTACAGCGTGGGACGGGCCTTCAGCGACCTCGACCTCGACAAGGCGGCCGGCGACGCCGTCGAGCGGGCGACCCGCCTGCTCGGGGCGCGAAAGCCACCGGGCGCCACCCTCGCGGTGGTCCTCGACCGGCGGGTGACCGCCACGCTGCTCGCCATCCTGGCGGGCACGCTCTCGGGCGAGGAGGTCGCCAAACGGCGCTCGCTGTTCACCGATCGGCTCGGCGAGGAGGTCGCCGCCACGTCGGTCACCCTCCTCGAGGACCCGACGAACCCCCTCGCGTACGGGGCTTCTCCCTACGACGCCGAGGGTCTCGCCTGCCGGCCGACCAGGCTGATCGAGGGAGGCCGGCTCGCCGCCTACCTCTACGACACCTACTCGGCCCGCCTGGCACGTGCCTCGTCGACGGCGTCCGCCGTGCGCGGTGGCTACGCGTCGACGCCGTCGGTCGGCGCGCGAGCGCTCAGCCTGGAGCCGGGCGAGCTCGGCCAGGCCGAGCTCGTGCGCTACGTCGGCGAGGGGCTGTTCGTCCAGCAGGTCAGCGGCGTGCACTCGGGTGTCAACCCCGTGAGCGGGGACTTCTCTGTCGGCGCCGAGGGCCTCATGATCCGCGACGGCGCGCTCGCCGAGCCGGTGCGCGAGATCACCATCGCGTCCACGATCCAGCGCATGCTCCAGCACGTCCTCGCCGTCGGGGCGGACGTGGAGTGGCTCCCCAGCGCGGCGGCCGGGGTGAGTCTCGCCATCGGCGAGGTGGCGATGAGCGGCGCGTAGGTGCCTAGCTCGACGAGGCAGCCGCAGACGCGCCAGCGGCGGCGTTGCTCGTGGCGGGCGCTGGCGCGGACGCCTCCTTCGAGGCCGAGTCCGAGCGGGCTTGCTCGCTCGCGCCGGCCTTCTCCTTCGTGGCGCCGTTCGACCGGCTGTCGGTCTTGTAGAAGCCGCTGCCCTTGAAGACGATCCCGACGGCGCCGAAGACCTTGCGCAGCGAGCCGCCGCACGAGCCGCAGCTGGTGAGCGGTGGATCGGCGAAGGACTGCACCACCTCGAGCCGTTCGCCGCAGCTGCGGCAGGCGTATTCGTACGTCGGCATCGGCGACTCCTGGCACTCCCGGCTAGTGAGTGCTAATCATACCGGCGCCCCGGCGTGGTCGCTCGCCTGCGTGCCGTGTCGTACACTCAGGTAGTGGCGGAGCGCAGCCTCTCCCAGGTCGACCCCCTCGGGCGGGCCAGGATGATGGATGTCGCCCCGCGCGAGGCGACGCACCGACGGGCGCTCGCTCGCTGCAAGGTGGCCATGCTCCCCGAGACGACGGCCAAGGTCGCGAGCAACGCCATCACGAAGGGCGACGTCCTCGGCGCGGCGCGCATCGCCGGGATCCAGGCAGCGAAGCGAACGGCCGACCTCATACCGCTCTGCCATCCGCTGCTCGTGGGCAGCGTGACCGTGAACTTCACGATCGGCGACGACTACGTCGAGGTCGAGGCGCAGGTCGAGACCTTCGACCGCACCGGGGTCGAGATGGAGGCGCTCACCGCCTGCGCCGTGGCCGCCCTCACCGTCTACGACATGTGCAAGTCCGCCGATCGCACGATGTCGATCGGGGACCTCTGCCTGTGGGAGAAGTCCGGTGGTCGCTCCGGCAGCTGGCGACGGGTCGCCAGCGACGGCAGCCAGCCCTAGGGCTCGGGCTCGCGACCATCCACCGCTCGCGCGCCCGGCTCCGCTAGCGTCTCGCCGCGGGTTCGCGCGTACAGATGGAGGGCCCGCCCGGGATGGTCGTTCTCGTCCTCGTGCTCGTCTGGGTCGCAGCGCTCCTCCCGATCGCGCTGAGGAAGCGTTCTGAGTGGGAGATCACCGCCTCGGTCTCCCGCTTCCGCTACCGCACCGGCCTCCTGCGGCGCGCCTACCCTCGACTGGCCGCCGCCGCGAGCGCGCCGGAGAGCTCCGCTCAGCTGCGGGCACGGCCGCCGGTGCCCGGGAGGCCGAAGCTGGCCGAGCGCCGTGCCCGGCGCCGCCGCGTGCTCGCCACCCTCCTCGGTGCCACCTTCGGGACGTTCCTCCTCGGTGCCATTCCCGCGCTGCGCCCGTTGTGGGCGCTGTCGCTCGTCTCGCTGGGCGCGACGGCCGCCTACGTGGCGCTCCTCGCGCACTTCGCCAGGTTGGAGCTCGAGGCCGCCACGCGTGACCGGAAGGTCGTCCCCATCACCGCCCGGCGCGCCGCCCCCGCGCTCGAGGCGACGCGTGTGGCTGCGGTGGGCCACGCCGCCGTCGACGTGCCGGCTCGACCGGCGTTCGTGCTCGTCGAGGCGCCCTCCTAGCGCCAGAAGGGCGAGGTGGGCCGCGAGGCGTTCTGAGCTCCGAACGCTCGCGAGAGCGTCGCACCGAGGGTGTCGATCGCATCGACGAGCTCGTCGGTGGCGGCGATGAGCCCACTCGTGGCTCGCGCCACGCCGTTCGCGCTCGCCAGCTCACCGTGGAGCCGTCGCAGCGGGCCGAGCTCGACGGCAGGAGGAGCGTCGCCTCGGGCGACGGCCGCGAGGACGGCCGCGAGCGAGGCGAGCGAGCGGTCCACCGCCTCCGCGAACGGTCCCGCCCCCGGGAGCGCGTGCGTCGAGCGTCCTCGAGCGATCTCGGTCCGCACGGCGTGGAGCGCGCTCGCCGTTCGCCGGAGCGCGGCGAGCGACGAGGTGCCGAGCGTTCCCTCGACCCGGCGCGCGGGAGGCTCACCCAGCGAGCGCTCGAGCTCGGCCTCGGCGTTCGAGCGAGCGAGGCGCGCGCTGCGAGCGAGCTCGCGGATGCGGACCTCGTCGAAGCGTGCTCTGCCGGCAGCTGCGCCGAGCACTGCCGCGGCGTAGCGTCGCTGGGATTCGACGAGCGCGGCAAGGCTCGCCAGGGCGGCGCTGCGCGACCAGGTCGGCCAGAGCGCGTAGGCGACGAGGGCGACGCATCCGCCCACGACCGTGTCGAGGAGTCGAGCCAGCGCAGTTCCGAGCGTTCCCGGTGTCACGAGGTTGACGAGCAGCACGACGAGGCCCGTGATGAACGCGCAGAAGAGCGTGTAGCTGGCCTGGAAGGTGGCCGCCGCGGCCCAGGCGAAGGCGGCGAGGACGACGAGCGCTGCCACGTCGGCCGGGTGGACGGCGACGGCGATGAGGGAGGCGAGCGCAACGCCGACGAGCGTGCCGAGCACGCGGGCGATGCCCCGTGCGTAGGTGGCGGCGAAGTCGGGGCGGAGCACGATGGCGGCGGTCACCGGTACCCAGTAGCCGCGCTCGAGGGGTGCGTGCTCGGCGAGGACGGTCGCCGCGACGACGGCGGCGCAGAGTCGGAGGGCGTGGCGGAACGCGGTCGAGTGCAGCGTCAGGTTGGCCCGGAGCGTCTCGAGCTGGGCGAGCGCGCGGCGCGTGAGCACCGATGGCCCCGGCGGGGGTCGGAGCGGCGAGAGGCGCACCGCGCCGGTACCGCCGGCGTCTGCCGCGAGGGCCGCCGCGGCGCGCAGCTGGCCGCTGAGCGCCTCGACGTGAGCACCCATCGACTCGAGGGTCGCCCGCACGAGCGGGTCCTCCGTGTGGCACCGTCCCAGCGCGTCGGCGACACGCCTGACTTCCTCCTCGGTGGCGTGGGCGCGCGGCGGGCGGCCCTCGAGCGAGTCCGCGACGCCGAGGAGCGCGAGCGACGCTCCCTGCAGGAGCCGGTCGAGGTCCTCGAGCACGGCCGTCGCGCGCGTATCGATGCGGGCGAGCTGCCGCCACTGACTGCCGAGCACGATGAGCTCGATCCGGGTGCGCCGACCCACGTCGACGAGGGCCCGCAGCAGCTCGAGCTCGCCGTGGCCGAGCACGCCCGCGGTCCCGATCGCCGCAGCGGCCTCGTCGAGCGCGACGGCGGCCGGGAGGCTCGAGGAATGGTTGCAGGAGCGGGCGAACGAAGCGAGCTCTCGGAAGGCGGCCGCGCTGGCGCGCAACTGGCGGAGCACGCCAGTCGGCCAGCGGATCGCAACAGCGAGCAGCACCTGGGCGATCCCGCCGAGGAGGACCCAGAGGCCGAGCAGTGCGGCGTCGGCGACAGGCTCGTGGTAGTGGCCGAAGACGACGAAGGCGACGATCGCCTGCACGCCGACCGTGGCTCCTGAGCTCCCGAGGGAGACGAGCAGTCCTGCGCCGAGCGAGGCGGCGCCGAGGAGCGCGAGGTGGACCCAGACGAGGTTCGAAGTGGTCGAGCTCGCGACCGTCGCTGCCGCCATGCCGAGGCTCGTCGCCCACATCGTGCCGAGCGGTGGTCCTGGTCCGAGCGCGCTTCCCATGGACGCGCTCCCGGCGAGGAGTGCACCGACGGCCAGCGTGGCGCCGAGCGCGGGGCGAGAGGTGGCGATGCCGACGAGCAGCATCGCGACGATCCCGATCGTGATGCGCAGCGCGGACAGCGGGTTGAGCGCGGAGGCGTCGAAGCGGAGGGACTCGCGCAGGGATCGAGCGAGGAAGTGCGGGACGCTGCGCTGGCTCCTCCTCCGCCGG
>DATGLP010000017.1 GCA_035294085.1 Acidimicrobiales bacterium
CCCTTGGTGAACCACGTCCCCGCGCGGGGACCTCAACGGCCGCGCGCGGGGAATTCCGATGGCCACGCGCGGGGAATTCCGATGGCCACGCGCGGAGACTTTCCGTGGCCGCCTATGGGGAGAATGCCATGGCCGCCGTCACCGGACGGCTCACGCGTTCCGTCCGGCGACGACGTCTGCACCTGCCGACGGCCTGGCCGTGGGCCGAGCAGTGGCTCGCCGCCTACGAGCGGCTCTGCGTGCTTCGCACCTGAGCAATCGCCCCGAGACCGCATGCTGCACGCCCCGACGGTCTCCAGCACGAACGCCACCGGACAACGGCGGTCTCGCACGCCCGGTTGCCGGCAGGCGCGACAAGCTCAGCAGCGAAGGACTTCGCCGCCTCCTGCGCGTGGTCGCGCTCCTCGGCCTCGCGGATCTCGGTCAGCATGCGCTTGGCGAGGGGCTGGATCGACCGCGACAGGGCTTCGGGGGCGTCGGCGACCGTGTGCGCCCAGCAGCGCTGCTCTCTGGCGTCGGGGAAGACGTCGCGAAGGGCGGCCCGACCTCGTGAGCCTCGCCGACCGCCGCGTTCAGCGCTCGCGGCGCAGCCGTTCGACTTCGGCCTGGAGCGCCCGGACCTGAGCTTCGAGCTCGAAGATCCGACCGATGCTCGCGAGCGTCATGCCTTCCCGCATCAGGTCGGCAGTCCGCTGGATGCGTTCCAGGTCGTTGCGGGAGTAACGGCGCTGCCCTCCTTCGGAGCGCGCCGGCCGCACCACGTTCTCGGCGTCCAAGCGACGCAGGAAGGCTGGCTGGACCCCGAGGAACGAGGACACCTGGCCGACCGTGAAGATCGGCGCTGCGTCGTCATCGAGTGGTAGGGGCATGGTCCAACGTTGTCCGCTCGTCGTGGTCAGGAGGCGGAGGGGGCTCGGGTGAGCCCACCTCCGCCGACGGAAGTTAAGTGCCTACGCCGCGGTGATCGCCGCGGGCTCGTGGGCAGCGGAGACGATCTCCACCTTGCGGGGCTTGGCCTGCTCGGCGATCGGGATGTGGATCGTGAGCACGCCGTCTCGGTACTCGGCCCGGATCTCGGCGGCGTCGAGCGCGTCGCCGAGGAACAGCTGACGGCTGAAGGCGCCGTGTGCCCGCTCGGCCATGACCGGCTCCGCGCCGTCGAGACTGGGCTGCGTGCGCTCGGCGCGCACCGTCAGGACGTTCCGCTCGACGGTGAGATCGATCTGCCCCGGGTCGACGCCGGGGAGATCCATCTGCACCACGTACTCGTCGCCCCGACGGTAGGCGTCGATCGGCATCGCGAGCGGCTGCGTCACGGTGCCGAGGAGCTGCTGGGTGAGCCGGTCGAGCTGACGGAACGGGTCGGTGCGCATCAACATGGCAGCTTCACCTCCTCACGTCCAACAACCTTTCCTACTCGGTCAGTATACATAAACATCTAACTCGAGATGTAATTCCCGGCCACGGCCGCCGGGCCCGGTCGGCTGGAGCGGCCCGGGCCGGGAGCCGGCCGCACGCCGCCGCCGAGGGTGCCGCTGCCGGGGCGCGGTGCGCAGGACGGGTAGCCTCGCAGCCGTGGAGCTCGGCAGGATCGGCGTTTGGACCTCGGCGCTCGACCGCCAGCCGGCGAGCGTCGCCCGGGAGGCGGCAGCGGAGATCGAGCAGCTCGGCTACGGGGCCCTCTGGGTAGGGGAGGCGACCCGGCGCGAGGCGTTCGCCAACGCCGCGCTCCTGCTCTCGGCGACGGAGCGGATCGTCGTGGCGACGGGGATCGCCAACATCTGGGTCCGGGACGCCACGTGCATGGCAGCGGGCCAGCGCACGCTCGCGGAGGCGTGGAACGGCCGGTTCCTCCTCGGCCTCGGCGTGAGCCACCAACCGCTCGTGTCGGCGAGGGGGCACCGCTACGAGCGGCCGCTCGCGGCCATGCGGGCCTACCTCGACGCGATGGACGCCGCCCCCTACGGCGCGCCGTCCCCGGCGCCGGGCACCCTCGTGCGGGTGCTCGCCGCGCTCGGGCCTCGCATGCTCCGGCTGTCCGCCGAGCGTGCCGACGGTGCCCACCCCTACCTCGTCCCGCCGGAGCACACGCGCTGGGCGCGCGAGCTGCTCGGGCCGGCCAAGCTCCTGTGTCCCGAGGTCCCGGTCGTCCTGGAGGAGGACCCGCGTCGGGCCCGCGAGATCGCCCGGCGTCACCTCGGTGCGTACCTGGCGCTCGAGAACTACCGGCGGAACCTTCTCCGGCTCGGATTCACGGCCGAGGAGCTGGCAGGGCCGGCCGCCGAGCGCGTCGTGGACGCCGTCGTCGCCTGGGGTGGGCTCGAGCGCGTCGTCCGCCGCGTCCGCGAGCACCTCGAGGCGGGCGCCGACCACGTCGCCGTGCAGGTCCTCGACGACGATCCCGCCCGGCTGCCTCGCCAGCAGTGGCGCGACCTCGCCGGCGCGCTCCTCGACTGAGGCCGACGGCGCCCGTTCGCGAGCGCACGGAGACGACGAGGAACGGGCATCGCGACGCGCGGATCGCCGGCTCATCGCTCGGTCGCATCGGGCGCGCTGGGCACCGGGGACGCCTCGGCGCTCGGCCAGCGACCGGCCTCCTCGTCAGGGCAGCGCGCGCCGGTCGTCGGGTGAACTCCCCGGGCATCCTCGAGCAGCACGCCGGCCGGCTCGGAAGCCGCGGCGGGGGGCCGAGCGGGAGTGCCCAGGGGCTCCTGCACGGCCAGGCGAGACGGCTTCACGCGCCCGAGGCCGGCGTTCCCCTACCCCCTGGCGTACGCTGACCCAAGGGGTGCAAACGCCGTAGCGAGCAGCTGAAGTTGGGGGAGGAAATCACTCTGCGTGGCGAGTATGCTCGATCGCGTGGTATGCGCCGGAACGCAGCAGGGGCCCGCGCGTCCATGAGGGACCTTGCCCCCATGATCTTCCGCCAGCGGCTGGTCATCGAGGGTACGTGCTCGGCACCGATCGACGGCGCAGGGATCGAGAAGTACCTCGCGAGCCTCTCCGACGTCCTCGACATGCGGCTCCTGCTCCACCCGGTCACGCACCGGTCGGACCGCTACGGTTGGGCCGGGTGGGTGCACTGGGAGGCATCCGGCGCCCACGTCTACGCGTGGGAGCAGCCCCTGCTGTTCTTCAGCGTCGACATCTACACCTGCAAGCCTTTCGACAGCGCGCGCGCGGCCGACTTCACGAGCACCTTCTTCAACGCCGACGACATCGACTACCAGGAGTTCTGACGTGGCACTGCCGGCGCTCGACCCGGCAACCCCCCCAGCCCGGCTCCGGCGCCTGGCAGGCGTGCTCGTCGACCTGAGCAGACCCGAGCCCTTCGGCCTCTACCTCGCCCGGCACGACGACCCGCTCAGCCAGTTCGCCCGCTACGTGGAGCAGCGAGTCTTCTACGAGACCTTCGGCGACTCGCCGGAGCTGCTGGCGGCCGAGTACGGCCCCTACGAGGCGTCGAGCATCTTCTTCTTCGTCCTCGACCATCGCCGGGGCCTTCCCGTCGGGATGACCCGGATCATCGTTCCGTCGGAGGCGGGGCTGAAGACGGCGAACGACCTGGAGCCGTGGTGGGGCGTGAGCTACCGGACGACGTGCGAGCGCAGCGGCATCCCGTGCCTCCCGGAGGCGACCTGGGACGTGGCGACCCTCGCGGTGACCCCCGAGTACCGCGGCTCGCTCACCGTCGGGCTCGTCTCGGCGGCCCTCTACCAGTCGCTCTCGATGACGGCGCTGCGCTGCCGCTGCGAGTGGTACCTCGCGATCCTGCACGCCTCGGTTCTGCGGATGCTGCAGTGGCGGATGCGGCGGCCCTTCGCGTACTTCGCGGGTATCGAGGCGCAGAGCTACCTCGGGTCCTCGCAGAGCCTCCCGGTCTACGGGCACCTGCCGACGTGGCACGCCCGTCTCGCGGCCGAGGATCCGCACCTGCACTCGATGATGTGCGAGGGGCGCGGGCTCGAGGCCGAGGTGCGCGCGCCGGACTGGGACGAGGCGGCGGCGAGCGTCGAGGCGATCCTGCCCAGGCCACGCGAGCTCGTGCTGGTCGCTGGCTAGCCTCCGGCCGCCCGGGCCTGCCAGGGTTGCCCCGGCCGGGCGGCACCTCGTGCCAGGCTCGCTCCGACGGCTACCCGACTCGCGACAGTGCTCGAGGGCCCGAGTCCTCGCCTCCCGCTAGCTCGCTGTGACGAGGCGGGAGCCGAGCTTGGCGAGTCGGGTCAGCTCGCCCTGCGCACGGGCCGCGGGGATGGGACGAGAGTACAGGTAGCCCTGGCCGAAGTCGCAGCCGAGGACGCGCAGCGCAGCGCCCTGCTGCGGCGTCTCCACCCCCTCGGCGACCGTCTGGACCTTGAGTGCCCGCGCCATCGCGATGATCGCCGGCACGAGCGTCTCGTCGGCCGGAGACTCGTCGCCGAGGAGGTCGACGAAGGCGCGGTCGATCTTGACGCGGTCGACGGGGAACTGGCGCAGGTAGGCGAGCGAGGAGTAGCCGGTGCCGAAGTCGTCGATGGAGAGCCGGACCTTGAGGGTCTTCAGCCTCGAGAGCACCTCGATCGCGTCGAGGGGATCCTCCATGAGGAGTGACTCGGTGATCTCGAGGTGGAGGTGCTCGCCGCTGATCCCGGCCGCCTCCAGCGCCTGCTGAACGGCGTCGATGAGGCCGGCGTCTCGCATCTGGCTGGTGGACAGGTTCACGGAGACGTGCAGGTGGTCGCTGTCCGGCAGGACCTGGCGCCACCGGCCGAGGTCCGCGCAGGCCTCGCTCAGCACCCACGCGCCGATGTCGATGATGAGGCCGCTGTCCTCGGCGATGGGGATGAACTTCATCGGCGGCAGCGGGCCCATCGTCGGGTGCTGCCAGCGCACGAGCGCCTCCGCGCCGTCGAGGCGCCCGGTCGCGAGCTCGACGATCGGCTGGTAGTGCAGGCGTAGCTCCCCGTTCGCGAGCGCGTGCCGCAGGTCGTGCTCGAGGGCCAAGCGCTCGCTCACCTGGCGGCGCATGGAGTGGTCGAAGACCGCCACGGCGTTGCGCCCCTGCGCCTTCGCCCGGTACATGGCGTTGTCGGCATCGCGAATCATCACCTCGGCCTCAGCCGATCCGCTCGCGTGATCCGCGAGCGTGACGCCGATGCTCGCGGTGACGAAGATCTCGCTGTCTCGCACGCGGAAGGGCTCGGTGAGGCTGCGGCGTACGCGCTCGGCGAGGCCGACCGCGTCGTCCAGGTTCGCGACGTCGGTGAGGACGATGACGAACTCGTCGCCGCCGATGCGGGAGATGAGGTCCCCCGAGCGGACGGCCGAGCGCAGCCGGTGGGCGACCTCGACGAGGAGCTCGTCGCCGTGCCCGTGCCCGAAGGTGTCGTTCACGAGCTTGAACCGGTCGAGGTCGAGGAAGAGCACCGCGACGTGGAGCCCGCGCAGGTTCGCCGTGCCGAGCGCCTCCTCGATGTAGTGCTGGACGAGGCCCCGGTTCGGCAGGCCGGTCAGCAGGTCGTGCGTGGCCTGGTGGGACAGGCGCGCCTCGGAGTTCATGCTGGCCTCGAGGGCGCGGAAGATCCGGTACGCGGCGGCGCCGATGAGGGCGAAGAGGGTCACCGACATCACCACGTGGTCGCTCACGGACCCGGGAACCTTGGTGATGAACAGCACCGCGGGGATGGCCAGTCTGCCCGCCACGATGACGAGGCGGGCGCGCGAGCGGAACGGGTCGGCCACGCGCCGCGGCGCGGAGAGCTCGATCATGTCCGGGTGGAGGCTGATCGCGCCGGCGACGACGAAAGCGAGCACGTACGGGGCGTCGAGCAGCTGCGAGGCGATGGTGACGCGGTGGAGCTCGGCGAGCATGTAGAGGATGTCCCCGACGAGGATGAGCATCGTCATCACGACGACCCATCTGGAGAGGGATCGCCGCTGCGAGCCGGGGCTGAACTTCAGGTGGAAGGCCACCGCGACGAGGAACGTCGACATCGTCGGGTACGCGATGAGCACGAAGCGCACCGGGATCGGCACGTGGTTGTGGACGAGCAGGGGTCGGATGAAGAAGACCCAGGCGCAGCTGAAGACCGCGAGTGACGCGATCGCGGCGTCGAGCATGATCTCGCCGCGATCGCTGGTCCGGAAGCGACGGGCGAACACGAAGCCGAGGAGCCCACCCATGAGGAGCAGGTACCCGGGGAGGACGAGGGCGTCAGGTACGAGCGAGCGCGTCGCGCCCAGGTTGCCGAGCGTGCTGTAGACGACGCGCAGGCTCCCGCCGATGACGAAGAGCACGACCGCGAGGCCGAGCGCGTACCAGCAGGAGACTCGTGGCGGGCGGTAGCGGACGATCCCGACGACGACCGCACCGAGCGCCGCGACGCCCGCGAGGGGGAAGGCGTAGGCCTCCAGCGGACCGGACACGTCGAGGACGTGGAGCAGCCACAGGCACAGTCCGCACGCCGCGAAGGCGCGTGACGCCGTGCTCGACGTCCTCGCGCGCTGCGAGGCCGCTCGGGCGGAGAAGCGGCGCCGCACGCCGCGCTCGGGCGCCCGCACCGCGTCGGCGTCGCAGGCGCCGACGGGCGGGAGCGGTTCAGCGGGTGGCACGCCGAACGCCCTCGCCGAGCCCACAGGCACGAGCCGGCCGCGAGACCACGACGCGGAAGGATACCCTCCAAGCCCTTCGAACTGGGGTTCCCTGCGGGGGACCGGCCCGCCGTCAGCGCGCATGGCCTCGCGCGCAACGGCGGGAAGAAGATGAGAGAGCTGACGCCCGGTAGATTTCACCCGTGCCGCACCTCCCGGGCGACGGTCGCCTGCGGTGGCGTCTCCACGGTCCCATCGGCACGCTGGCGCGCGTTCCTAAGGGCGGCGTGAGCACCCCGGGCGGCCGGGTGCCGCACGCCGGGGGCGGCGGGCGTGCGGGGGCTGAGCGGGCGGGCGCGCGCTGATGGCGCGCGCGCACGCCTCGAGGCGCGCTGGCGGGCAGGCGCCCGCCCGGTCCCGCGCCTCGAGGGCTGCGCTGTACCTGCTGGTCCCGCTCGCGCTGGCGGTCGCGGCCGCGCTCGTCGTCGGTCGAAGCCTCCCGGCGCGCCGGCCGCACGGGTGGGGGGGCGCGCTCCCCGCTGCGGTGCGCGTGCCGCCAGCACCGCCGGCGCCGGCGCAGGCTGCGGCCCATCGGGCCTCGACGGTCGATCCAGGCGAGCTTCCGCAGACGGACGCCAAGCCGACCGCCCATGATCCCGCCTTCCTCGCCCGCATGGCCGATCTGCTACGGGCCGTCGCGACGGGCCGGCCGGCGCTCGCCATGCCCGCGTTCTTCCCGCTCGCCGCCTACCTCCAGGTGAAGGCGATCACGGACCCCGCCGCGGACTGGCACGACCGGCTCGTCGCCGACTTCGCGGCCGACATCGAGACGCTCCACGCCGAGCTCGGGCCCGACGCACGCGCGGCACGCTTCGTCGGCGTGAGCGTGCCCGAGCAGGCTGCGGCGTGGATCGTGCCGGGCGTCGAGTACAACAAGGGCTCCTACTGGCGCGTCTACGGCACCCAGCTCGAGTACGCGCTCGGCGGGCGGATCGGGCGGTTCACGATCACCTCGCTCATCTCCTGGCGCGGCGAGTGGTACGTCGTGCACCTCGGTCCGATCCGCTGACCGGCACGCTCAGGGGCGTCTCTGGGGGCCGGGACTGGCGTCCCGGCCGTCGTAGACGAGGAAGCCACTCCCGTCCCGGCGGGCGCCGGGCGTGAGGGCATGGTGCGCGAACGTGCCGTTGGGCATGAGGTGGACGACGTCGACGCCTCGCAGGAGGAGGGCGGCGTCGGCGATGAGCCGCCGGTGGCAGCGCCACCAGAGGGTCTCGGCGCACAGCAGGGCGAGGAGACCGCTGGGGGGCGGCCCGGCTCGTTCGAGCCGCTCGGCGAGCACCTCGTCGAGGGCGTCGAGGAACTCGCTCGTCGTCATGTGGTCGGCGTAGGCGCGGAACGACGGGTGCCGCAGCGCGACGTTGGGCGAATCGGGGCGCCCGCGGCGGAAGCCTCCGAGCCGCGGCTCCCAGCGGTAGGCGATGCCGGCGTCGGCGAGCGCCGCGGCGAGCGGCTGGCGGGCGAGGTCGGGGTGGCGCCGGCTCCCCGGGTAGGAGCGGACGTCGACCACCGCCACGACCCCGCCGGCGGCGAGCCGATCGGCGAGCGCGCCGGCCGGCAGGCGGCCGTGGCCCGCAGTCGCGAGTGGGGGCGCGCTCGAGTCGACCGCCGCCCCTGCCGGCGGTCGAGGCCCGCTCACTCGGCCCGAGCCCCCCCGGGAAAGCGTGGGGCGCCTCGCGGGCGATGCGGAACGGGCCTGCTCACGCGCGGTGCCGGGCGCTGCGGATGGAAAGTCCGGTACGGCGGCGGTGGAGGCTGAGGTAGCTGAACGGCTCGTCCGCGACGAGCCGGCGGGGCGCGCCACGCGGCACGTGGACGAGCTGCAGCGGGCCGAGCCGGGCCCGGCCCGCGGCCGACTCGATGGTCCCCTCGCCCTCGAGGCCGAGGAGAAGGACGTCGACGTCGTCGTTCACGTGCGAGCCGACCTCGTCACCGGCCTCGAGGCGCGCGAGGTTGACGTTCAGGTCCGCGCTCTCCTCGAGCGCCCACAGCACCCCACGGCCGCTCGCGCCGCGAGCCACCTCGATCAGGTCGACGACCCCGGGTCCCGGCGAGCGCCGGCCTCGGCAGCGGTGCGCCACGCCGAGCGCCACGTTGGGCGCGCTGCCCGCTCCCTCGAGGGCGTAGGCGACCTCGTCGTCGATAGCCGCGCACTGCCCGAGGGACAGGACGCGCCGCTCGCTCGCGATCTCGAGCGCGAGCCTGCCCGAGAGGGCGACGATGACGAGGTGACCGTCGGCCTCCTGCTCGAGGCGTTCACCCGGCGCGAGGGTCACGGAGAAGACGCGCTGTCCGGCGCGCTCCGCGAGCACCCGCAGCGGGATCGCCTCCTCGCGTCCGGTGATCGCGGCGAAGGTGACGCTGCCGCTCCGCCCGGTGGCGTCGCCTCGCGTCACTCGAGCCGGCCTACGCGCTCGCTCTCGGCAGGATGGCGAGCTGCGTGGCTCGCACGACCGCCTCCGCCTTGGTGTGCGCGCCGAGCTTGACGAGGATCGCCTGCAGGTGGTTGCGCACGGTGTTCACGCTGATGGCGAGCTCCTTCGCGATCGACGCGTTCGTGGCGCCGCGCGCGACGAGCTGCAGCACCTCGAGCTCGCGAGCGGTGAGCGTGACGGGGGTGCGGAGTCGTTCCGGTGCGAGGCGCCCCACGAGCGACGGGATGAGGCGCACCGGGAGGGCCGCTGCGCCGAAGGCGAGGTCGTGGACGGCGCTCTCGAGGTCCTCGGCCGATGACTCCTTGACGAGGTAGCCGGCTGCGCCTGCCTCGATCGCCGCGACGGCGAGCGCCTCGTCGGCGTGCGTGCTCACGAGGGCAAGGCGCGCCGAGGTCCTCCCGCCGAGACGGCGGAGCAGCTCGAGGCCGCTCGCGTCGGCGAGCTGCTCGGCGACGAGGACGACATCGGGCTGGCTCGCGAGCACGGCGTCCTCCGCCTCGCCGAGCACCGGGCGCGCCGCGCGCACCGTCATCGCTTGGTGGCCTTCGAGGGCCCGAGCCAGGCGGTCGATGAAGGCCTCGTCGTCGTCGACGACGAGGACGGTGATGTTCGCGGCCACCGGGACCATCGTAGGCTCGCGCGCCGTCGCACCGTACGTGGGGGCACGCCTCCGGCCGCCTAGGCGCGCGGCGGCCCGAAGGCCTCGACGCGGCCGAATCCGGCGACGACGAGGAGCCCCTCGCCGGCGCTCGGGGCCGCGAGGCGCTCGGTTGCGATCGTTGGCACCGAGGCGACGACCCGTCCGCTCCTCGGGCTGAGCCCGACGAGCCGGGACCCGGTGAGGGTCCAGACGACGCCGCCAGCGATCGTGGGCGACCCGGCGCCCTCGACTCGGCTGCGCCACGCGAGCGCGAGGGATCGGGCCCCGACGGTGACGGCGCTCAGCGAGCCCCCAGGGCAAGGCACGTACACGCGCCGGCCGAGGACCGCGCTGCTGCCGATGGCAAAGCACACGTCGAGCGCGTCGAGGGCGCCGCCGATGCCGCCGAGGTGCTGGCGGTCGAGGAGGTAGGCACGCGCCTCCTTGCCGACGATGAACACCCGGTCCGGCCCGACGAGCACCGGGGAGGTCGAGCCGAGGTCGGCGTCGCTCGCGTTGTCGACAGCGAAGTCCCGAGGCGCGAACCACGAGAGGGGACGAAGCGTCGAGGAGAGCTCGAACACGGCATCGCCGCCGTCGAAGCGCGTCGTCGAGCTCCCGTTGCCCGTGGCGACGTAGACGTGGCCCGCGGGATCGACGGCGACCCCGCCGGGCGCCCAGATGCCACCCTCTCGCCGCGTGGGCACGGCGAACGAGAGGATCGGCCCCCGGCCGGTCTCGGGTACCCCGAGGAGGTAGCCGCGGTAGCGGCCGCAGTCTCCGTAGTTGCCTCCGAAGCCGACGAGCACCCGCCCGTCGTCCAGGGACAGCCCGGCCCGCTGCAGCTGGGCGGCAGCATCCCAGCCGGGGCGATCGAGGTCGCGCTGGAACAGGCGGTGGCCCTCGAGGGTGAAGGCCGCGAGCACGTGGCGGACCGTGCCGCCCTGCAGCGTGGCGGCCGAGACGAAGAGGCGCCGCAGGCGGGCGTCGATGACCATCGTGGACGTCACGCCGAGGCTCGGCGCGATGTCGCCGCAGGGGAGCGCGCCTGCGGGGACCGGCGTCCCGAGGTCGTGCTGCCACAGGATGCGCCCGTCGCTCGCGTCGAGGCTGTAGACGACGTCGCGCTCGGTTGCGACGAAGACCTGGCCGGCGAAGATGAGCGGCTCGCCGTAGATGGCGCCGTCCAGGTGGGGGCTGCGCCAGCGCGCCCGCAGTGGCAGGAGGGGCGGGCTGATCGGCTGGAGCCCGAGGCGGGCGGGGTCGCCGCCGTAGGTGGTCCACGCAGGCTGGCGCGCGACGAGCGACGCGCCGGGCGACGCGGGTGCCGCGGCCGAGAGGGGCAGCGTGCACGCGACGGCGAGGGCGGTGCAGGCGAACGAGACCGGTCGTGCCCGCATGGCGCAATGATGACCCGCGGCCGCGCCGTTTCCCGGTCACGGCTCGGCGCCGTGCTAGGACGGTGCGCGGCGTCCACCGCTCCTCGGCGTCGGTGCGCCCGGTGGCGGGGACGGGCGAGGCCGCACGGGACGCTCGCGGCGAGTGGCGCCGCGTCAGACGAGCGAAGGGGGTTCGCGGTGGGAGGCTTCGCAGCGCTGCTCGCGCCGGAGTCGGAGGCGCTGCCGGCGAGGATCGCCGAGCTCACCCTCGAGGAGCTCGAGGACGACGACGTCACGGTCGCGATCGAGTGGTCGAGCCTGAACTACAAGGACGCGCTCGCCGTGACCGGCAGGGGTCGCATCGTCCGGAAGACGCCGATGGTCTGCGGCATCGACCTCGCCGGCCGCGTCGCGTCGAGCCGCGACGGGGCGCTGCAGACCGGCGAGCTCGTGGCGGTGACGGGCTGCGGGCTCGGGGAGGACCACTTCGGCGGGTACGCGGCCTACGCGCGCGTTCCGGCGGCGTGGTGCGTGCCCCTGCCGCCGGGGATCGACGCCTACGCGGCGATGGCGCTCGGGACGGCAGGCGTGACCGCCATGCTCGCCATCCTCGCGCTCGAGCGGAACGGCTCGGGTGCCGACGCGCTCGACGGCCTCCCCCTGCTCGTCACCGGTGCGTCCGGCGGCGTCGGCTCGCTCGCCATCGTGCTGGCCGCGCGCCTCGGCTACCAGGTCCTCGCCTCGACGGGGCGACTCGGCGAGGCCGCCTACCTGCGGAGCCTCGGTGCTCACGACATCCTGGCGCGCGAGGAGCTCGCCGGGTCGCCGCCCCGGCCGCTCGAGCATGTCCGCTTCGGGGCGGCGATCGACGTGGTCGGCGGGCGCACCCTCGCCCACGTCCTCGCAGCGACCCGGCCCGGGGGGACGGTCGCCGCCTGCGGGCTGGCTGGAGGCGCGGACCTCCCGACGTCGGTGCACCCGTTCATCCTCCGGGGGGTCACCCTGGCGGGCATCAACTCCGTCCACCTCGAGCCGGAGCTCCGCCGATCGGTGTGGGCTCGCCTCGCTCGGGACATGCCACTCGACCTGCTCGATCGCATCACGACGCGGGCGCACCTCGCCGACGTGCCGCGCCTCGCGCAGGAGCTCCTCGCGGGGCAGGTGCGCGGCCGCGTCGTCGTCGCGCCCGAGCCGCCGGCGTCGTGACGCCGCTGCCAGGAGGTTGCTCAGCTCGCCGGGCTGGCGCCCTCGCCTGCCGGCTGGGCCGAGGCGGTCGGGACGCGGAAGAGGTTGTCACGGTAGAAGGCGAGCTCTGCGACGCTCTCGCGGATGTCGTCGAGCGCGCGATGGGCCCCCGCCTTGCGCGGCGCCTTCCGGTAGAGGGCGGGATACCACCGCTTGCACAGCTCCTTCACCGTCGACACGTCGATCGACCGGTAGTGGAGGTACTGGTCGATCTCGGGCAGGTGGTAGCTGAGGAAGCGCCGGTCCACGCCGATCGAGTTGCCGCACAGCGGCACCCGCCCGGGCACCGGCGCGTAGCGCTTGATGAACTCGAGCGTCGCCGCGCCGGCTTGCTCGAGGGTGACCTGCGACGACGCGATCGCGTCGAGCAGGCCGGACGAGGCGTGCATGGCGCGCACGACGTCGTCCATCTCGGCCAGCTGCTCCGGTGACGCCTTGACGACGAGGTCCGGACCCTCGGCGAGGATCGACAGGTCATCGTCGGTGGCGAGCGTGGCGATCTCGACGATGACGTGGCGCCTCGGGTCGAGCCCCGTCATCTCGAGATCCATCCAGATCAGCACGCTCGCGATCGTAGTGACCGGGGCCTTCCGCGGCGCCTGGGTGGACCCGCCTGCGTCGGCTGGATAGGTTGCGCCGGTGCGCGAGGTGGGCATGGTCCTCTCCGGCGGCGCCTTCGGGCCGCCTGCCTACCAGCATGACGGTGACGCCGGCGCCGACCTCCTGGCGCGCGAGGGCGCGCTCCTCGCTCCGGCGGGCGGCAGGTCGGTTGTCCCGACCGGTGTCGCGCTCGAGATCCCGGAGGGGTGCGCGGGCCTCGTCCTGCCGCGCAGCGGCCTCGCCGCGCGCCACGGCGTGACGTGCCTGAACGCCCCCGGCCTCATCGACAGCGGGTACCGAGGGGAGATCCAGGTCGTACTGGTGAACACCGATCCGACCGAGGCCTACGAGGTCCGCCCGGGCGACCGGATCGCCCAGCTGCTCATCGTCCCCTACGTCACGGCGTGCTTCGTGGCGCGGACCTCGCTCGCGGCGACGAGCCGTGGGCAGGGAGGCCTCGGCCACACGGGGCGGTGAGCCCCGCCGTGGCGTCGTGCCGGCGGGTGCAGCCGACGCGCCTCGTTGGTAATCTACGGGCGACGCGGACGTGGCTCAGTTGGTAGAGCATCACCTTGCCAAGGTGAGGGTCGCGGGTTCGAGTCCCGTCGTCCGCTCGCAGTAGAGGTCGCGGCCGTCCGGCACATGCTCGGGCTGCGAGGCGTCCCCGCGGCGGTCACCGCCGCCCACGGTGGCAGGTGCTGGTCGACGACCCCGACGAGACGTACTCGGCTCCCGAGCCTCGAGCCTGGACAGGTGGCCTCGCGCGCTCCCGGCGAGCGGCGCGCCGTGACCAGGGCCCTGCCGAGCAGAACAACGCCGCCTACACGCTCTCGCGCGCTCCCGGCGAGCGGCGCGCCGTGACCAGGTGCGCGCTGCGACGTGGCGCCCCTGAGGCGGCCGTCGACGACCCCCCTCAGGTCCTCGTCCTGTCCTGTGCGCCGCCGGTTCGCGGCGACGCACGGACCTGGGCATCGTCGCCGCAGGGGCGCGGCGCGAGCTTCACCTGGATGAGCGAGCCACGGCGCGCCCGGTCAGCCGCGGGCGCCGCCCGATCCGTAGGGGCGGGTCAGCACCTCGAGGTTGTGGCCGTCGGGGCCGGAGAAGTAGAAGCCGCGGCCGCCGTCTCGGGCGTTCAGCTCGCCTCGTCGCTGGTGGGCGGGATCGGCGAAGTAGTCGATCCCTTCGGCCTTCACGCGCTCGAAGATCGCGGCGAAGTCCTCGTCGTCGACGAGGAAGGCGTAGTGCTGGGGCTGCACATCGCTCGCGTCGTCGAAGTCGAGCGAGACGTCGTTGCCCGTCGCCACGGTCACGAAGTGCCCGAACCGCTGCGGCGGCCCGAGGCCGAGGATACGCGCCACGAAGGCAGCCGACTCGTGCTTGTCGCGGCTTCGGACGATCGTGTGGTTCAACCGGACGGTCATCGTCGACCTCCCCTGCCACCGCGTCGGCCGATCTCGCGCTGCGTGTCGCCACTCCATCCTACGGCCGAGGGCGACCAGCCTGCTGGTGCTCTCGTCGCGGACGAGCTCGATCGTGTGCCCTCGGGCGCACCGCAGGCGCCGCGCACCACGAGCGTGTCGGGGGCGGGCGACGTCGGCTCGGGCCCGCCGACCCGCGGCGCAGGGCGGCAGCCACCGGGCCGATGAGGAGGGCGAGGCGCGCGGCGCCGCTCGCACGGTGGCGCCGGGTTCGTCCCGGCGACCGCCGAGAGGTGTCGACGCGGGAGCGGGTCAGTGACGGTCCCGGACGACGACGACCGAGCAGCGTGCCTGGCGCACGCAGTTCTCGCCGACCGAGCCGAGGAGGAGCCCCGCGAACCCGCCGTAGCCGCGATCTCCCACGACGAGCAGCTCGGCGTCGTGCGCCGCCTCGACCAGTACCTCCGTCGGGTTGCCCCGGATCACCATCGGCACGACCTCGAGGGGGTGCTCCTTGCCGAGCACCTTGTTGACCGTCCGTTCGAGGACCTGCTGTGCCTCCTGCTCGAGAGCTTGTGCGCTGATGGGCGCGAAGCCGAAGCCCAGGACGTTCTCCCAGGCGATCACGGCGTGCAGCTCCGCACCCCGCAGCGTCGCGTACCTCGCCGCCCAGCGGAGGGCCGCCGCGCTGTTCGGCGAGCCGTCGACGCCGACCACGACGACCGGTCCGTCCTCGGTGCTCACCGACACGACGATCGCCCCCACACGTCCGCGCGCCGCGAGGCGTGCCCCGCCGACGCCTCCTCGCGCGAGGGCGGATCATCCCGCCGCCGCGGGGCGCACGTGGTGCCACTACATCCTCCAGGACCCACCGCCGCCCTCCCGGCGTCTCCGACAGCTCCGCTTCCCGGCAAGTCCGCCACGAAGCTAGGGCCGGGCCGCAGCAGCGGGCAGGGCCGAACGGCCTTACCGCGCACCCTTCTGGGCGCCGGGCCTGCCCGGTCCGCAGGCGTGCTGCTCGGGCTGTCCGCGGCCGATGACCTTCGCCTCTGTCGGGCGATCGCTCACGCGCCCAACCTGGTGGGGACCCGGCGAGCGCGCGACCAAGGGGGCTGTATGCAGGACTTCTTCAAGCTGGCGAGCGCTGGCCCCGTCTTCTTCCTGAGCGCCTGGATCCTCATGGTCTTCGCGGGCGCGATCGGCCAGGACCTCGGCATCCGGCCGTTCGGCTACGTGACCTCGATGGTGGCGACCATCGCGCTGTGGCTCGTGCTTGCGCCCGCGATCGGGGCGATCGCCCGCGTCGGTCGGCACCGTTAGGCCGGATCGAGCGACCACCCGGTCACGCCGCGGCGCGGCCGGGTCGGAGCCAGCAGAACCCGGCTCAGGCCGGGGCCTTCGAGCGGGCGAGCGACCGCCTGGAGAAGGCGCGAGGAGCGCCCCGGGCTGGGGCCGCGCGCGAGCCGGCGACCTCGACGAGCGGCCGCGAGCTGGCACGCGGCTCGAGCTCGGGCAGCCGTCTCCCCTCGTTCGAGCGAGCGGCTGCACAGCGCTACGGTGTCCGACCGTGGACAGAGGGCGCGACGTCGGCGGTCACCGGCCGAACCGCCTGGTCGGCGGCGCGTGCTGTCGCCAGGCCCGCCGACGCGACGAAGCCCGCCGCTCGCCGGTGCTCGTGCCGGCCCCACGAGCGGATGCGGCCCCGTGCGCCTGAGCCCGCACGAGCAGGAGCGCCTGATGATCTCGCTGGCAGCGATGGTCGCTCGCGAGCGGCGCGCGAGAGGTCTGCGCCTCAACTACCCAGAGGCGGTGGCGATCATCGCGTCCTTCGTCCTGGAAGGCGCACGCGAGGGGCGCAGCGTCGCAGAGCTCGCGTCGGCGGGCCGGTCCGTCCTCCGCCGCGACGACGTCATGGAGGGTGTTCCCGAGATGATCGACGTGGTCCAGGTCGAGGCGACGTTCCCCGATGGCACGAAGCTCGTGACCGTCCACTCGCCCATCGTGTGAGCGTCGGGGGCGAACGTGCAGGACGCGGAGCGGCTCGTACCGGGCGAGGTGATCGTGTGCGACGAGCCGGTCACCGTCGTGGCCGACCCGGAGATCGAGCTCACCGTGATGAATGGCGGCGATCGGCCCATCCAGGTCGGCTCGCACTACCACTTCGCGGAAGCGAACCCCGCGTTGCGCTTCGACCGTGAGAGCGCCTGGGGGATGCGGCTCGCCATACCGGCAGGGACCTCGGTGCGCTTCGAGCCCGGCATCGAGCGACGGGTCGGGCTCGTCGCGCTGCGCGGCCGTCGCCGCGTGCTCGGGCTGCGTGGCCTCGTGGGCGGGCCGCTGGACCGGGGAGCGGCGTTGTGACGTCACTCCCTCGAGACCGCTACGTCGCCCTCTACGGGCCCACGGTCGGCGACCGCATTCGCCTCGCCGACACGAACCTGCTCGTCGAGGTCACCGAGGACCGCTGCGGGCCCGGAGACGAGGCGATCTTCGGGGGCGGGAAGGTGATCCGCGAGTCGATGGGCCAGGCGGCGGTGACGCGCGCCGAGGGCGCGCCGGATCTCGTGATAACCGGGGCGGTCGTCCTCGACTACTGGGGTGTCGTGAAGGCGGACGTGGGCGTTCGAGACGGAAGGATCGTCGCGCTCGGCAAGGCTGGCAACCCGGACACCGTCGACGGCGTGCATCCGGCGCTCGTCGTGGGGCCGAGCACGGAGGTGCTCGCGGGCAACGGCCTCATCCTCACCGCGGGCGGCATCGACTGTCACGTGCACCTCATCACGCCGGGGATCCTGGAGGAGGCTCTCGCCAGCGGGATCACCACGATCATCGGTGGGGGCACGGGACCTGCCGAGGGCACGCGAGCGACGACGGTCACCCCCGGCGCCTGGTACCTCGCGCACATGCTGCGGGCGCTCGACGCGTGGCCGGTCAACGTCGCGCTCCTGGCCAAGGGGAACACGGTCTCGCGAGCAGCGCTCGAGGAGCAGCTCCTCGCCGGCGCGTCGGGGTTCAAGCTCCACGAGGACTGGGGCTCGACCCCCGCGGCGATCGACGCCTGCCTCGAGGTCGCCGACCGCTTCGGCGTCCAGGTCACGATCCACACCGACACGATCAACGAGGCGGGCTACGTCGGCGACACGCTGGCCGCCATCGCCGGCCGCACCATCCACGCCTACCACACCGAGGGCGCCGGTGGCGGCCATGCGCCGGACATCATCACCGTGGCGAGTGCACCGAACGTCCTCCCTTCCTCCACGAACCCGACGATGCCGCACACGCAGAACACCATCGACGAGCACCTCGACATGCTCATGGTGTGCCACCACCTCAACCCGAGGATCCCCGAGGACCTCGCGTTCGCCGAGAGCAGGATCCGGGCGACGACCATCGCCGCCGAGGACGTCCTGCACGATCTCGGGGCCATCTCGATGATCGGGTCCGACTCCCAGGCGATGGGTCGAGCCGGCGAGGTGATCCTGCGGACCTGGCAGACCGCGCACGTCATGAAGGCGAGGCGCGGGGCGCTTCCCGGCGACGGCAGGGCTGACAACACACGCGCGAGGCGGTACGTCGCGAAGTACACGATCTGTCCGGCCATCGCGCACGGGCTCGAGGCAGAGGTCGGATCGGTGGAGCCGGGCAAGCTCGCCGATCTCGTACTGTGGTCACCGGCCTTCTTCGGCGTCCGGCCCCACGTCGTGCTCAAGTCCGGCATGATCGTCTGGGCCCACCTCGGCGACGCCAACGCTTCGATACCGACACCGGAGCCCGTGCTCGCGCGGCCGATGTTCGGTGCGGCAGCGCGAGTGGCAGCCGAGCTCAGCGTGGCGTTCGTCGCCCCCGCTGCGCTCGAGCGGGGCGTCGCTGACCAGCTGGACCTGCGTCGTCGGCTCGCCCCGGTCGCCGATGTGCGCCGCCGCACGAAGGCGGACCTGCCCAACAACGGGGCGACCCCGGAGATCCGCGTCGATCCCGACAGCTTCAGCGTCCGCATCGACGGCGAGGAGGTCGAACCCGTCCCGGCGACCACGCTGCCGCTCGCCCAGCGCTACTTCCTCTTCTGATGTCGCTCACGGCCGATGCTGTCGTCGAGCTGCGGATCGGGCGGGCCGCGCGCCGAGGCTCGCGGACGCTCGGATCTCGGCCCTCTGGACGGGCCTGGCGGCCGGTGCGAGCGAGGGGGCGCGCCCGTCTGAACGCTCGCGCGGCGTGCCGCGTGCCAGCCGGTGCGCGCCCCGCTCGCGGCCGCGCTGCGGCAGGGGCTCGGAGCGCGGACGGCGCGCCTGCCCAGTCGATCGGGCCTACCCCACGCGCCCCGACCCGTCGCTCCGAGCGGGCGGGTGCGGTGCGACCGTGCGAGGCGGCGCGGTGCGGGCTCGCGCGCACCGGCGCGACATGAGCCGCTTCCTGGCGCTCGTCCTCGCAGATGCCCGTTTCCCCGCGGGCAGCCACGCCCACTCCGGCGGCGCCGAGCAGGCGGTCGACGACGGCCTCGTCGTGGACGTCGTGTCGCTGGAGGGCTTCCTCGCCGGCCGGCTTGAGTCCAGCGGTCAGCTCGACGCCTGCGCCGCCGCCCGGGCGTGCGTCACCACTGCCGGCCTTGGCCCTGGCGCGCGCCTGCGCGCCGCGCTCGACGGCCTGGCGGCGGCCCTCGACGCGAGGTTGCCATCGCCGGCAGCACGCGACGCCTCGCGAGCGCAGGGTCGGTCCCTGCTCGCGGCCGTCGGCGACGCGTTCGGCCGCGAGGCGCGCGCGGCGATCGCCGAGCTCGGGGAGGGCGGGGACCACCTCGCGATCGCGACGGGTGTCGCGGCAGCCCTCGCAGGCCTCACGGAGGTCGATGCAGCCCTCCTCGCCGCCTACCACTCGATCGTCGTCCCTGCGTCGGCGGCGCTGCGGCTCCTCGGCCTCGACCCGGTCGCCGTCGCCGCGGGCCTCGTCCGTCTCGGCGAGCGATGCGAGGCGCTGGCCGAAGAGGCTGGCCAGGCCGCGCGAACGGGCGGGCAGCTCCCGGCGCCGGCAAGTCCGAGCCTCGACCTCCTACTGGAGCGCCATCGTGAGCGGAAGGAGCGCCTCTTTGCATCGTGAGCACGTAACGGGCGGAGGCGCGATGCCGCGCCGCTCCGGCCAGGTGCAGGGTGGCCGGCGCCGGGCGGTGCGCATCGGCGTCGGCGGACCGGTGGGCAGCGGGAAGACCGCGCTCGTCGGGGCGATCTGCCGGGCGATGCGCGACCGCCTGGAGATGGGGGTCGTGACGAACGACATCTACACGACCGAGGATGCGCAGTTCCTGCGTCGAGCGGCGGTCCTCGAGGCCGAGCGGATCGCGGCCGTGGAGACGGGGTGCTGTCCGCACACGGCGATCCGCGACGACATCGCGGCCAACCTGCGGGCCGTTGCCGAGCTGGAGGCCCGATTCCCGCTCGACCTCGTCCTCGTCGAGTCCGGGGGGGACAACCTGACGGCCACCTTCAGCTACGGCCTGGTGGACGCCCAGATCTTCGTCATCGACGTCGCTGGCGGAGACAAGGTTCCCCGCAAGGGGGGACCCGGGATCGTCCGCTCGGATCTGCTCGTCGTGAACAAGACCGACCTCGCGCCGCTGGTCGGCGCCGACCTCGAGGTCATGGCGGCCGACGCAGACGCCCGCCGCGGGGAGCGGCCGACGCTGTTCGTCTCCGTGCGCACCGGCGAGGGGCTGGAGGACGTCTTCCGCTGGGTCGCCGAGCGGGCCGGGCCCGGGGCGGGCGTCGATTCGATCCCGTCGTGAACGTCGACGGGCGCGTCGTCGTGCGCGCCGAGCGCAGGTCGTCGCACACGGTGCTCTCGCGCCTCGAGTGCGCCGGCGTCCTCGCCGCTCGATCGACTCCCTGGGGCCTCTACCTCGTCGCCGCCGGTGCGAGTCCGGTAGGGGTGGACCGTCTCGAGGTCGACCTCGAGCTCGGCGAGGGGGCCGAGCTCGAGGTGCGCACCCTGGGGGCCACGCTCGCGCGCAGGGGCAGCCGAGCGGGCGCCTCGAGGGCGACGACACGCGCCGTCGTGCGCGACGGGGCGGCTCTTGCCTACCTGCCCGAGCCCGGAATCGCATGCGTCGGCGCTCGGCACCGGTGCGAGGCAGTGATCGACGTCGCCCCGACGGCGCGGCTGTGCTGGCGCGACGAGGTGGTGCTCGGCCGGCACGGCGAGCGCGTGCCGGGCAGCTGGTGGAGCGCCCTGTCGATCGCTCGTGGTAGCCGGCCGCTCCTCGCCAGCGAGCTGGGCCTTGGCCCCGCTGCGCCGCTGTGGCAATCGCCCGTCGCGCTCGACGGCGCGCGAGCCGTCTCCAGCGTCGTCCTCGTCGCGCCGGAGCTCGATGCCCGACCGGCGACGAGCGAGGTCCCCGGCGCTCGCGGCGGGCGCTTCCCGCTCGCGGGCCCGGGGGTGGAGGTGATCGCGCTCGGCGAGTCGCTCGCCGCCTGTCGAGCGGTCGTCGACTCGCTCCTCGCGCCGCTCAGCACGTCCGACTGCCTCGTCGAGCAGGCGCGCACGGTGATCGCCGGCGCGCGCCTGCGGCGCGCATGATGCACGCCGCAGGTGCCAGGTCCGGTCGGCGTGTGGCTGTCGGCGCCGCGCGCCGGCGCGCCGACTGCAGCGGGGTCTACGCCATCGGCGCGACCGCCACCCGCAGCGCGTCGAAGGTGCCGACCGTCGCGCTGCGCTGGGCGACGACGCGGACGCGCTCACCGGCAGCGAGGTTCGCGAACGACGGGTTCGTCACGCCCGGGTCCCGGTAGGTGGTGGCGCCGCTCACGTCGACGGTG
>DATGLP010000018.1 GCA_035294085.1 Acidimicrobiales bacterium
CGTGAACGGGACCTTCGCGCTGCGGCGCGAGGGGTGGAAGCTCATCATGGGCACCGGCTCGGGCGGCTTCTCGGTCCCCCGAGGGGAGCCCTGCAGCGCGACGCAGGCCGCCGGCCAGCTCTACGACCTCGCCGCGGATCCCGCCGAGACCGCCGACGCCTGGGCGGCTCGGCCGGAGGTCGTCGCCGAGCTGTACGGCGAGCTGAAGCGGCTCGCGCGCGGGCCGGGGAGCGGGCTCTGCTTCGACGTGCCGATCGCGGTCGGCAAGACATCGGACGAATTGCCGTGTCGGTAGGGGCGCGAGCGCGGCCCGAGACAACCGGCCACGCCCTGCGCAACGACCCGGGACCTCCTCGCAGACGCGCGTCATGCCGTTGAATGGGCAGAATCGACCGGGAAGAGCCAGCACAGGCTCGCGCCGAGCGCCGGAGACGGCGGGTGCCTCGCGTCGTCATCGCCTTGACGTGCGCCCGAACCCGCGGTAGAGTCATCCGACCTTTGGTCGGCGAGACGGTGGCGCGATCGTGCCGGCGGCGCGTCGCGGGCCACGGGGGTCGGGTACCGACCTGGGCGCCGGAGGGACCGGCGCCCGGAGCGAGCGGAGGTGAGCGGGGTGGCGGCAGCTGGGCACCGGGTCGACTGGCTGCGCGAGGCGCGCTTCGGCCTGTTCATCCACTGGGGCGTGTACGCCGTCCCGGCGCGCCATGAGTGGGTGAAGAGCCGGGAGAAGCTCTCCGACGCCCACTACGACCGCTACCTGCGGGTGTTCGACCCCGATCGCTACGACCCGGTGGCCTGGGCGCGAGCCGCGCGCGAGGCGGGGATGGGCTACGCGGTGATGACGGCGAAGCACCACGACGGCTTCTGCCTGTTCGACTCGAAGCTCACCGACTACAAGGCGACGAACACCCCGGCCGGGCGCGACCTCGTCGCCGAGTACGTGGAGGCCTTCCGCGCCGAGGGCCTGCGCGTCGGCCTGTACTACTCGGTGGTCGACTGGCACCACCCGGACATGCCGATCGACATGCACCATCCCCAGCGCGAGGACCCCGAGGCGCTCGCGCACGCCGCCGAGCGGGACGTGAGCAGGTACACGCCCTACCTCCACGGCCAGGTCCGGGAGCTGCTCACGAACTACGGCAGGATCGACTACCTCTGGTTCGACCCGTCCTACCCGGTGCGCATCTGGGAGGAGGGCGCCGCGGTCCGAGCCTGGCGGTCCGAGGAGCTCGTCGAGCTCTGCCGCTCGCTGCAGCCCGACATCGTGCTGAACGAGCGGCTCGGCGTCCCCGGCGACGTCATCAGCCCCGAGCAGTACCAGCCGTCGCGCCCGCTCGAGACGGGCGAGGGCCAGCTGTGGGAGGCCTGCCAGACGCTCAACGGGAGCTGGGGCTACGACCGGGACAACCAGAACTGGAAGACCGCGGACCAGCTGCTGCGCATGCTCATCGACGGGGTGTCCAAGGACGGCAACCTCCTCCTCAACGTCGGGCCGACGGCGCGCGGGGAGTTCGACCCCCGGGCGCGCGCCGTGCTCGCCGAGATCGGGCGCTGGTTCGCGCTCCACGAGCGCTCCATCCGCGGCTGCGGCCCGTCCTCGTTCGCCCCGCCCCCCGACTGTCGCTTCACGCGCCGCGGCGACCGGCTCTACCTCCACGTGTTCGCCTGGCCCTTCCGCCACCTCCACCTCGCCGACCTGGCAGGCAAGGTCGAGTTCGCCCGCTTCCTCCACGACGGCTCCGAGGTGCGTATGCAGGAGATCGCGCCCGGCTCGGTCGCGAACTCCGGACCGAACAGCGGTGAGCGTCCCGGCACGCTGACCCTCAACCTCCCGATCGTCAAGCCCGACGTCGAGGTACCGGTGATCGAGCTGCTGCTCCGGCCGGGCGTCGCCGCCTGAGGTGATGGCCACGAGGCGTCGAAGCGCCCGCGACCCCCGCCTTGCGAGGTCCGGCCGGTGATCGGGGACCGTGCGCCGCGCTGCATCGTCGTCATCGTCGCCGACGACCTCGGATTCGGCGACCTCGGCCGCTGGAACTTCGGCGCCAGCTCGACGCCGGCCATCGACCGCCTCGCCGCCGGTGGCTGCTGTCTGAGCCAGCACTACTCCGGCTCCCCGGTGTGCGCGCCGGCGCGCGCCGCGCTGCTCACCGGCCGCTACCCGCACCGGACGGGCGCGCTCGACACGATCGAGGCCTACGGCCACGACCGGCTCTTTCGGTCCGAGCGGACGCTCGGCGACGTGCTCGGCGCGGCCGGCTGGCGCACCGGCTACGTCGGCAAGTGGCACAACGGCGCCTTCGATCCCCGGTACTGGCCGACCGCCCGCGGTTTCGACGAGTTCTTCGGCTTCTGCGGCGGCTGGCAGGACTACTACGACTACCGGCTCCAGGCCGACGGGGCGCCGGTCGGCCCGGACGGCTCGTACCTCACGGCGCGCCTCACCGACGAGGCGGTCGCTTTCGTCGAGCGCCACGCGAGCGAGCGCTTCCTCCTCCTGCTCGCCTACAACGCCCCGCACTTCCCGTTCCAGGCGCCCGAGGCGACCGTCGAGCGCTACCTCGCGCGCGGCTTCCGGCTCGGCGTCGCACGCATCTACGCCATGGTGGAGGAGCTCGACCGCGGCGTCGGCCGCCTCGTCGAGGCGCTCGAGCGCCACCGGCTGCTCGAGGACGCCCTCGTGCTCTTCACGAGCGACAACGGCCCGCAGTTCGGGGGCGAGGGCGAGCAGAGCACGCGGCGGTTCAACTGCGGCTTCGCCGGGCACAAGGGCCTCGTCTTCGAGGGCGGGGTGCGCACGCCGGCGATCGTGCACTGGCCGGGCCGGCTGCGCGGGGGGACGGTGTCCCACGACCTCGCCCACTTCGTCGACTGGCTGCCGACCTTCGCGGACCTGGCCGGTGCCCCGCTCGGCGACGGGCCACCGCTCGACGGGGTGAGCCTCGCGCCGACGCTCCTCGGCAGCCCGCGAGCCGAGTACCCGGCGCGCTTCTGGCAGTGGAACCGGTTCGAGCCCGTGTGGGGCTGCAACGCGGCGATGCGCGACGGCGACTGGAAGCTCGTCGTGCCGGCCGCGCGCGAGCTGCTCCAGATCAGCGCCGAGGACCGGGCGAACGACGTCGCGGCGAAGCGGCGCGGGCTCATCGGTGAGATCGTGACGCGCACGGGCGACCGTCCCGAGGCACCCGCGCCGCCCGAGCCGATGCTCTTCGACCTGTCCGCCGACCCGCTCGAGACGACGGACTGTCGCGCACGCGAGCCGGCTCGCGCCGAGCGCATGCTCGGCGAGCTCGAGTCGTGGTTCCGGCAGGTCGTCGCGGAGTACGAGGCCGGGCGGGGGCGCGAGAGGGCGGTGCCGTGAGGGCCCGGCGCGCCCGGGCCGGGCGGGCGCGAGGCGCGGACACGGCGTCGAGGGTCGGCGCGCTCGGCGCTTCGAACGGGTAGGCACCATGGCGAGGATCACCGGCTTTCGCACCCACGACGTGCGCTTCCCCACCTCGGCGAGCGCGATCGGGTCGGACGCGATGAACCCGGATCCCGACTACGCGGCCGCGTACCTCGAGGTGCGAGTCGACGACGGGACGAGCGGCCACGGCTTCGTCTTCACGATCGGGCGCGGCACCGAGGTGCAGGTCGCGGCGATCGGCGCGCTCGAGCCGCTGCTCGCCGGGGCCGACGTCGACGAGGTGCTCGGCGACCTCGGCGGCACGTGGCGGCGCCTCGTCGCGGACAGCCAGCTGCGCTGGCTCGGGCCCGAGAAGGGCGTCATGCACATGGCAGTCGGCGCGGTGACGAACGCGCTGTTCGACCTCGCCGCCAAGCGCGCCGGGCTGCCGCTGTGGCGCTACCTCGCCGCGCTGTCGCCCGAGGAGCTCGTCGACCTCGTCGACTTCCGCTACCTGCGGGACGCGCTCACGCCCGACGAGGCGCTCGAGATCCTCGAGCGCGCCCTGCCGGGGAGGTCCGAGCGCATCGCCGAGCTCGAGGCGTCCGGCTACCCGGCGTACACCACCGCGCCGGGCTGGCTCGGCTACGGCGACGAGCGCCTCGTCGAGAGCTGCGAGGAGGCGCGCAAGGAGGGCTTCGGCCAGGTCAAGCTGAAGGTCGGCGCCCGCCTCGAGGACGATCTGCGGCGCTGCCGTCTGGCGCGCGAGACGCTCGGCGGCGGGGTCCGCCTCGCCGTCGACGCGAACCAGGTGTGGGACGTGCCGACGGCGATCTCGTGGGTGCGCTCGCTCGCCGAGTTCGAGCTGGCGTGGGTGGAGGAGCCGACGAGCCCCGACGACATCCTCGGGCACGCCGCGATCCGCGAGGGCGTGCGGCCCGTGCCGGTCGCCACCGGGGAGCACGTCGCCAACCGCGTCGTGTTCAAGCAGCTGCTGCAGGCGCGCGCGATCGACATCATGCAGATCGACGCCTGTCGGGTCGGAGGTGTCAACGAGAACCTCGCCAACCTGCTGCTCGCCGCGAAGTTCGACGTGCCGGTCTGCCCGCACGCCGGCGGGGTGGGCCTGTGCGAGGTCGTCCAGCACCTCGCGTTCTTCGACTACGTCGCGGTCTCGGGCGCGCGCGACGGCCGGATGATCGAGTGGATCGATCACCTCCACGAGAACTTCCTCGAGCCCGCCTCGGTGGTCTCGGGTCGCTACGTCGCCCCGCGCGCGCCGGGGGCGTCGGCGGAGCTGCGCGCCGAGTCGATCGCCGAGTACACCTACCCGACCGGGCCTGCGTGGGCGGCCGAGCGGCGTCCGGCGCGCGGGTTGCGCACGAGCGGTACCGCGCCGAGCGGACCGCGCCGCCCGGGAGGGCGGTGATGGCGTCCGGCGGCGACCTCGGCCGGGTTCGGATCGGCTCGACGGGGGTGGAGGTGACCCGGCTCGTCCTCGGCTGCGCGCCGATCGGCGGCCTCTACGAGGCGGTGTCGGCCGAGGACGCGGCCGCGGCGCTCGAGCAGGCGTGGCGGCTCGGGGTCCGCAGCTTCGACACCGCGCCGCACTACGGCGCCGGGCTCGCCGAGCGGCGGCTCGGCGCCTTCCTCGCGACCGTGCCGGTCGGGCAGGCCACCGTGTCGACGAAGGTGGGGCGCCTGCTGCGCCCGGCCGGGCCCGACGGCGCGCCGGCGCCGCCGGAGTTCGCTGGGGAGGACCGCGTGCACCGCGTCCGGGACTACAGCGCTGCGGGCGTCCGCCGCTCGCTCGAGGAGAGCCTGGAGCGCCTCGGCCTCGACCGAGTCGACGTCGCGCTCGTGCACGACCCGGAGGACCACCTCGACGAGGCGCTCGCCGGCGCCCTGCCGGAGCTCGCCAGGCTGCGCGCCGCCGGCGTCGTCGGCGCCATCGGCGCCGGGATGAACCTGTGCGCGCCGCTCGAGCGCATCGTGGCGGAGGCGGACGTCGACTGCGTGCTCGTGGCCGGCCGCTACAGCCTGCTCGACCAGGGGGCGGCGGCGCGGCTCCTGCCGCTGTGCGAGGCCCGCCGGGTCTCGGTCCTCGTCGGCGGCGTGTTCAACAGCGGCGTGCTCGCCGACGTGCGCCCGGGGGCGCGCTTCGACTACCGCCCGGCGAGCGACGAGGTCCTCGAGCGGGCGCGGGCGATCGCCCTCGTCTGCGAGCGCCACGGCGTGCCGCTCAAGGCTGCCGCGATCCGCTTCCCGCTGCGCCACCCGGCGGTCTCGGCGGTCGTCGTCGGCGCGCGCTCGGCCGCCGAGGTCGCCGAGGACGTCGACTGCTTCCAGTCGGAGGTCCCCGAGGCGCTCTACGACGAGCTCGCAGCCCGGCGGCTCGTGCGAAGCGAGGTGGGCTCGCGGTGAGGATCGACGCGCACTTCCACGTCTGGGACCCGGCGACCCGTCGCCACGCCTGGATCGAGCAGACGCCCGCGCTCTACCGGCGCTTCGGGGTCGAGGAGGTCGAGGCCCTCGCCCACGGCTGCGGCATCGAGCGCGGCGTGCTCGTGCAGGTCCTCGCCGAGACCGACGAGACCGAGGAGTTCCTCGCCCTCGCGCAGGCGCACGAGTTCGTCGCCGGCGTCGTCGGCTGGGTCGACCTGTCGGCGCCCGACGTCGGCGAGGCGATCGCGCGCCTTCGCGACGGGCCGGGCGGGGAGCGCCTCGTCGGGGTCCGCCACCTCGTCCAGTCCGAGCCGGACCCCGGCTACCTGGGGCGCGAGGCGGTCGTCGCCGGGCTGCGCCAGGTAGCAGGGGCCGGCTGCCGCTTCGACCTCCTCGTCACGACGGCGCAGCTGCCGGCCGCGACGCGCCTCGCCGCGGCGCTCGACGACCTCCCGATGGTCCTCGACCACGGCGCGAAGCCGCCGATCGCCACCGGCGAGCTCGAGCCGTGGCGGTCGTGGATCGCCCGCCTGGCCGAGCTCGAGCACGTCAGCTGCAAGCTCTCGGGCCTCGTCACCGAGGCCGGGGATCGCTGCACGGTCGAGGCCATCGCGCCCTACGCTGACCACCTGCTCGAGTGCTTCGGGCCGCGGAGGCTGCTGTTCGGCTCGGACTGGCCGGTCTGTACCGTCGCCGCCTCCTACGGCGAGGTCGTCACGCTCGCGGGCGCGCTCATCGAGCGCCTGAGCGACGCGGAGCGCGCCGAGGTGCTCGGCGCGAACGCGGCGCGCTTCTACGGGCTGGCGGCGTGAGGCGGCCTGCGGCGCGAGGCGAGGGGATGGTGGCGCCATGGCGGTGACCGACGAGGCGATCGAGAAGATCAAGGAGATGATCGTGGCGGGCCGCCTCCGCCCGGGCGACCGGCTGCCCAAGGAGGACGAGCTCGCGGCGCGCCTCGGCCTGTCGCGTAGCTCGCTGCGCGAGGCGGTGCGCGCCCTCAGCCTCGTGCGCATCCTCGACGTCCGTCAGGGCGACGGCACCTACGTGACGAGCCTCAGCCCGGCCGTCTTGCTCGACGCGGTGAGCTTCGTCGTCGACTTCCACCGGGACGACTCGGTCCTCAACTTCCTCGAGGTCCGCCGCGTCCTCGAGCCCTACGCCGTCTCCCTCGTGGCTCGCAGCGCGACGCCCGAGCAGGTGGCAGAGCTCCGCCGGCTCCTCGACGAGGTGACGCCGAGCTCGCCCCCGGAGCGCTTCGTCGAGAACGACCGCGAGTTCCACCGCCGCGTCAACTCCTTCTGCGGCAACGCGGTGCTCATCTCGCTCCTCGACTCGCTGTCGGGGCCGATGCACCGGGCGAGGGTCTGGCGCGGCGTCACCGACCCGAACGCGCTCGAGCGCACGCGGGCCGAGCACCTCGCCATCGTCGACGCGCTCGAGGCGCACCAGCCCGACATCGCGGCCGCCCGGGCGGTCGTGCACATCGCGGGGGTGGAGGAGTGGCTCCGCCGGGTCCAGGCGAGCGAGGTGGCGGTCGGCGGGCCTCACCGCCGCGCAGACGGGGCCACGCCCGGCCCGCCGGCGAGCGCTCGCGCTCGCCCGGCGTGACCCGGTGGCGCAGGTCGCCGAGGTGGTGAGCGACGTCGCCGCGCCGGCTGCCAGCCGTGCGAGCGTGGAGGCGGGCACGGGCGCGCACGAGGAGGAGGGACCGATCGACATGGACGAGGCGGCTTCGGTGCACGCAGGCGAGCGTTTCCTCGTCACCGGCGCGTCGGGCTGCATCGGCGCGTGGGTGGTGCGCCTGCTCCTCGACGAGGGCACGGCCGTGGTGGCGAGCGACCTGCGCGCCGACCTGCGGCGCTTCGAGCTCATCTCCCACCCTCGTCGGGGCGAGGAGGTCGACTTCGTCGCGCTCGACGTCACGAGCACCGAGGCGGTCGCGCAGGTCGTGCGCGACCGAGCCATCACCCACATCGTCCACCTGGCCGGCCTGCAGCTGCCGCTGTGCGCGGCGAACCCGCCGCTCGGCGCAGCCGTCAACGTCGTCGGCACGGTGAACGTGTTCGAGGCCGTCCGCTCGAGCGGCCGGCGCGTCGGCATCGCCTACGCGAGCTCGGCGGCGGTCTTCGGGAGCAGCTCCTTCTACTCGAGCGGCGTCGTCGCGGACCGCTCGCCGCTTCGGCCGGACTCCCACTACGGCGTGTACAAGGTCGCCAACGAGGGAACGGCGCGCATCTACTCGATGAGCGAGGGGATCGGGTCGGTCGGGCTCCGCCCCTTCGTCGTCTACGGTCCCGGGCGCGACCAGGGGATGACCTCGGACCTCACGAAGGCGCTGCTCGCCGCCGCGGCTCGGGTGCCCTTCCGGATCGCCTTCGGCGGCAACGTCCTCGCAACCTACGCGCCGGACTGCGCGCGCGCCTTCATCGGGGCCGCCCGGGCGGCCGCCGGTTCGGGGGACGCGCTCTGCCTCAACGTACCCGGCGCCCGCGTCGGCGTCGCCGCCTTCGTCGAGCTCATCGAGCGGATCGCGCCGGAGGCCGCGGGCCTCGTGAGCTTCGAGCGCAAGCCGCTCCTGCTGCCCGCGCTCCTCGAGGCGCCGGCCCTCGGGTCCCTCCTCGGCGAGGCGCTCGACCGGCCGATCGAGGAGGGCGCGCGCCGCACCGTCGAGCACTTCGAGGCGGCGCTCGCCGCCGGCCTCCTCGCACCCCCCGAGCCGTCGCGATGAGGCTGCTTCGGGTCGGGGATCCCGGCCGGGAGCTCCCCGTGGTCCTCGACGAGGCGGGGCGGGCCTTCGATCTCGCGCCCGTCCTCGCCGGCGGCGACATCGACGGTGCCTTCCTGGCGGGCGGCGGGACCGAGCGGGTGCGGACGGCGCTCGCCGAGGGCTGGCTCGAGCCCCGCTCGATCGAGGGGCTGCGCGTCGGCGCCCCGATCGCGCGGCCCGCCGCGGTGGTCTGCATCGGCCAGAACTACGCCGCGCACGCGGCGGAGTCCGGCGTGCCGCCTCCCACCTCGCCGGTGGTCTTCCTCAAGCACCCGAACACCGTCGTCGGGCCGAACGACGACGTCGTGATCCCCCGCGGCTCGGCGAGGACCGACTGGGAGGTGGAGCTCGCCGTCGTGATCGGCCGCAGGTGCCGGTACCTCGACTCGCCGGCGGCCGCCGTCGCCTGCATCGCCGGCTACACGATCGCCAACGACGTCTCGGAGCGGGCGTTCCAGCTCGAGGGCGGCGGGGGGCAGTGGACGAAGGGGAAGTCCTGCGAGACCTTCCTGCCGCTCGGGCCGTGGCTCGTGCCCGCCGACGACGTCGCCGATCCCGGCAACCTCCGCCTCCGCTCGTTCGTGAACGGCGAGGCGCGCCAGGACTCGACGACCGCGGACATGATCTTCCCCGTCCCCTACCTCGTGTGGCACCTCTCGCAGTACCTCGTGCTCGAGCCCGGGGACCTCGTCTGCACCGGCACGCCCGAGGGCGTGGCGCTGTCCGGGCGGTTCCCCTACCTGCGCCCCGGCGACCGCATGGCGCTCGAGATCGAGGGGCTCGGCCGCCAGGAGCAGCTGCTCGTCGCGGCCGACCACGCCGGGAGATAGTTCGCAAGGCGAACTAATTGCTACGCTGTGCGCGTGGCGTGCGAGGCGAGGCCCCGAGGTGACCGACCCGACCGGGCGCGCCTCGTCACGGCGGTCCGGGCGCTCGCGCGGGCGTCACGGACCCTCGAGCTCGCCTCGGACGAGCTGAGCCTCGCCCAGTACCGCGTCCTCGCCGCGATCGCCTCGGGCGAGGAGCGGGCGAGCTGGGTGGCGAGCCGGCTGGCGATCGGCAAGCCCGCCGTGAGCGCCCTCGTCGAGTCGCTGTCACGCCGTGGTCTCCTCGACCGGGAGGTGGTCGCCTCGGACCAGCGAGCGGTCGCCCTGCGCGTGACGCGGGAGGGCGCCGCCGTCCTCGCGCGTGCCGAGGGCGCCATGGCCGAGCGCCTGCAGGCGGTGCTCGAGCGCTGTGAGGAGCGCGCCGAGATCCTCGCCTCGCTCGGGCGCCTCGGCGAGCTGCTCGAGGCGCGGGCGGCCGAGCACCGCGCCCGGCACGCCCGGCCGAGGCCATGAGCGGCGGGCCGAGGCGCCGACGGGCGGGCTGGCTGAGGCGGCTGGGGCGCTACCTGCTGGCGCACCGGCGCGACGTCGTGGGCTCCCTCGCCGCGGGGGTGCTGGCGAGCGGCTGCCAGGCGGTCGTGCCGCTCCTCGTGCGCCAGATCGTCGACGAGGTGGTCGTGGCGCGTGCCGCCGCGCGCTGGCCGTGGCTCGCCGCGCTCGTCGGCGTCGGCGCGGCCTCCTTCGGCTTCTCCCACCTGCGCCGCTACCTCGGCGGGCGGGCCGCGCTCGCGGTCCAGCACGACCTGCGCAACGACATGCACGACCACCTCCAGGCCCTGGACCTCCAGACGCTGGACGCCCTGCCGACCGGACAGCTCGTCGCGCGCGCCAGCTCCGACGCGAAGCTCGTCCAGGGCTTCCTCGGGTTCTTCCCGATCGTGAGCGGCAACCTCCTCCTGATGCTCGTCGCCCTCGGCGTCATGGTCTACCTGTCGCCGCTGCTCGCGAGCATCAGCCTCGCCGTCGTGCCCGCGGTGGCGCTCGTCTCCTACCGGATGCGCCAGCAGATCTTCCCGGCGACCTGGGACGCGCAGCAGCGGGAGGGCGAGCTCGTCCAGGTCGTCGACGAGGCCGTGAACGGCGTGCGCGTCGTGAAGGCCTTCGGGCAGGAGCGGCGCGAGCTCGACCGGCTCGTCGAGCGAGCGCGCTCGCTCTACGGCTCGCAGATGCGCGTCGTGCGCCTCCAGTCCCGGTTCCAGCCGCTGCTGCAGGCCGTCCCGGCGCTCGGGCGCGTCGCCCTCCTCGCCCTCGGCGGCTCCCTCGCCCTGCGCCACGCCATCACCCTCGGCACCTTCCTCGCCTTCGCGGCGTACCTCACGCAGCTCATGGCCCCGGCTCGCCAGCTCGCGGGCGTCCTCACGGTCGGCCAGCAGGCGCGCGCCGGCCTCGAGCGGATCTTCCAGCTCCTCGACCTCGCGCCCGCCATCGCCGACGCGCCCGGCGCCCTCGAGCTCGGCGACGTCGACGGCGCCCTCGACTTCTCCGACGTCGCCTTCGCCTACGGCGAGGGCGAGCCCGTCCTCGACGGCTTCGACCTGTCGGTCGCGCCGGGCGAGCGCGTGGCTATCGTCGGCGCGAGCGGCAGCGGGAAGTCGACGGTCGCGCTGCTCGCGTGCCGCCTCCTCGACCCCGGGCGCGGCTCGGTCCGCCTCGACGGCCACGACCTGCGCGAGGTCGCGCTCGCGTCGCTGCGGGGGGCGGTCGGCATCGTGTTCGAGGAGAGCTTCCTCTTCTCCGACACCGTGCGCGCCAACATCGCCTACGGCAGGCCCGAGGCGAGCGACGCCGAGATCGAGGCCGCGGCGCGCGCCGCGCAGGCGCACGAGTTCATCGAGGCCCTGCCGAACGGCTACGACACCGTCGTCGGCGAGCGCGGCCTCACGCTGTCGGGCGGGCAGCGCCAGCGCGTCGCCCTCGCCCGCGCCATCCTGCGCCGCCCGCGCGTCCTCGTCCTCGACGACGCCACGAGCGCGGTGGACGCGGGGGTCGAGGAACGGATCCACGAGGCGCTGCGGGAGGCCTTCGCCGGTCGCACCCTGCTGGTGTGCGCGCACCGTCGCTCGACGCTGCGCCTCGCGGATCGCATCGTCGTCCTCGACGACGGGCGGGTCGTCGCCGAGGGGACCCACGACGAGCTCGTGGCGACGAGCGCCCTCTACCGCGAGCTCGTCGCCGGCCCCGACGAGGCGCACCCGGGCGCCACCGGCGCCACCTCCCGGCGCGCCTCGTCGGCGCGGCGGGCGGCGGTGGCGCCTGCGCCCGCGGCACTGCCGGCCGGTCTCGGTCGCGAGCGAGGGGAGGGATGGCGCCGCAGCCTCGCCCCGACGGACGAGCTGCTCGCCGGCGTCGCCTCCCTGCGGCCGGTGCGCGACGCGGCGGCGGTCGACCTCGAGCGCGAGACCCGCCGCGACCCGGCCTTCAGCCTCGCCCGCCTGGCCGGCGAGTTCCGTCGCCCGCTGCTCGGCGGGCTCGCGCTCGTCGTGGCGGACGCCCTCCTCTCGCTCGCCGGGCCGGCCTTCGTGAAGGCGGGCATCGACCGGGGCGTCGAGCGGGGGTCGCTCGCCGCGCTCCTCGTCGCCTCGGGTCTCTACCTCGCCGTGACGCTCGCGGACCTCGCCGACGCGATCGGAGAGACCTTCGTCACCGGGCGGAGCGCGCAGCGCATCATGCTCTCCCTGCGCATCCGGATCTGGGCGCAGCTGCAGCGGCTCTCCCTCGACTACTACGAGCGGGAGATGGCGGGCCGGATCATGACCCGCATGACGACCGACGTCGACCAGTTCGAGTCGCTGCTCGAGAACGGCCTGCTGGCGGCGCTCGTCGCGATCGTGACGTTCGTCGGCGTCGGGATCGCCCTCGTCGTCATGAACGCCGAGCTCGGCCTGTGCACCCTGTCGGTGACCGTGCCGCTCGGTGTCGCGACGTGGGCCTTCCGCCGGCGCGCCGCCCGCCTCTACGAGCAGGCGCGCGAGCGCCTCGCGCTCTTGAACGCCGACTTCCAGGAGAGCCTCGCCGGGGCGCGCGAGTCGAAGGCCTTCGCGCACGAGGCCCTGGCGAACGAGCGCTTCCACCGCCTGAACCGCAGCTACCTCGAGACGCGCGTCGGCGCGCAGCGCCTCGTCGCGACCTACTTCCCCTTCGTCCAGTTCCTGTCCGCCGTCGCCACCGCCATCGTCCTCGGCGTCGGCGCGTCGCTCGTCGCCTCCGGCCGGCTGCTCACCGGCTCGCTCGTCGCCTTCGTGCTGTACGTGGAGATGTTCTTCTCCCCGATCCAGCAGCTCTCCCAGGTGTTCGACTCCTGGCAGCAGACGCGGGTCTCGATCCGTCGCATCGCCGAGCTGATGCGCCTCGAGCCGCTGGTGCGCGACCCGCAGGCGCCGCTCCAGCCCCGGCGCCTCGAGGGTGCCCTCGACCTCGGCGCGGTGCGCTTCGCCTACCCGAGCGACCTCGGCGCGAGGCGCAACGGCGCCGCGGGGGGCGTGCCCGGGGAGGGAGCCCACCGACCGGGCGCCGCCCTCGAGGCCCTGCGCGGCCTCACGATCGACGTCTCGCCGGGGGAGACCGTGGCGCTCGTCGGGGCGACCGGGGCCGGTAAGTCGACGGTCGTCAAGCTGCTCGCCCGCTTCTACGATCCCGACGACGGCCACGTGCGCGTCGACGGGATCGACCTGCGCCGGCTCTCCCTCCACGCCTACCGCCGCCGGCTCGGGTACGTGCCGCAGGAGGCCTTCCTCTTCTCGGGCACGATCCGGGACAACATCGCCTACGGCCGCCCCTCGGCCTCCGACGCCGAGGTCGAGTCCGCCGCTCGCGCCGTCGGGGCGCACGAGTTCATCGCGAGCCTCCCCGGCGGCTACTACCACGAGCTCGCCGAGCGAGGGCGCTCGCTGTCGGCCGGCGAGCGTCAGCTCGTCGCGCTCGCGCGTGCCGAGCTCGTCCAGCCGGCGGTCCTCCTCCTCGACGAGGCCACCTCGAACCTCGACCTCGCGACCGAGTCGCGCGTCGCCGCCGCGATGCGCGAGGTCGCGCGCGGCCGGACGACCATCGTCATCGCGCACCGCCTGCAGACGGCGCGCAGCGCGGACCGGATCCTCGTCCTGGACCACGGCGAGCTCGTCGAGGCCGGCACCCACGACGAGCTCCTCGAGCTCGGCGGGCACTACGCGTCCATGTGGCGTGCCTTCGAGCTCACGGGACGCCTCGGTGCCGGCTCGCTGCGCCGGCGCGAGGCGACGGCCCGGTGACCTCGGCCAGCCGGGCGGCGCACGGTCGGCACGCTGCGAGCGCCGAAGGCCGCGGCGTCCGAGGCCGCCGCCGGTCGCGTGCCACCCGCGCGGGCGACGCATCGCTCGGCACGCTGGAGCGCACGTCGTGGCACGACGGCCGCGCCCGCGAGGCGACGAGTGGCGGGAGCTCGCGCGAGGGCGGGCGCGCCTGGGCGGGGACCGCCTTCCGCTCGTGTGCCGACGCGGCCTGCCCTCAGCGCGGCGTCGTGGTCGGCGGCCACAGGGAGGCGAGGCCGTCCGAGCCGAGGCGCGCGAGCACCGCCCGGAGGTGCTCGCGCGCGAGGTTGAAGAGGCCGGAGCCGAGGCTCACCCGCCGGACGCCGAGCTCGGCGAGCTCCCCGAGGGAGAGGCCGCCCGGGCGCGCCGTCACGTTGACCGGACCGGGCACGGACGAGACGAAGGAGGCGATGGCCGCCCGGTCGGCGAGCGCGATCGGGTAGACGCAGTCCGCACCGGCGGCGAGGTAGCGCTCGGCGCGGCGGAGCGCCTCGGCGAGCTGGGCCGGCGGGTCGCCGAGGTGGCGGATGAAGCAGTCGATGCGCGCGTTGATCACGACGTGCACGCCGTGCGCGCCGGCCGCGGCGCGCACCGCCGCGAGGTACTCGGCCTGGCGCGCGGCGTCGACGAGCACCTCGTCACCGTGGTGGTCGGTGTCCTCCAGGTTGCAGCCGACGATGCCCGCCGCGAGCATCCGCTCGACGAGCTCGTCGGGCGCGAGACGGTAGCCAGCCTCGAGGTCCGCCGTGACCGGCCGGTCGACGGACGCCGCGAGGCGGCCGAGGTGCTCGAAGACGAGGTCCGGGTCGCTCGAGTCGTCGTCGGCGACGCCGAGGACCTCGGCGATGGCGCGGCTCGAGGTGGCGACGACCGGGAACCCGGCCGCCTCCACGACCTTGGCGGACGCGACGTCCCAGACGTTCGGCAGGAGGAGTGGGGCGTCCGCCCGGTGTGCGGCGAGGAGCGCGTCCGCGCGGGCGGCGAGCGTGCTCACGAGGCCGCCGAGCGCGGCGCGCCATGGCGCGAGACGTAGCCGCCGACCGGGGCGCGAAAGGCGATCGCGAGGCGGTTCCAGCTGTTGATGACGATGACCGCGAGCGTGAGCCTCGTGAGCTCGTCCTCGGAGAGCTGGGCGCGCACCTGCTCGTAGAGCTCGTCGGGGACCTCGCGCTCGGCGATCAGCGTCAGCTCCTCGCACCAGGCGAGCGCCGCTCGCTCGCGCGCGCTGAAGCACGGCGCCTCGCGCCAGGTCGCGACGAGGTGGAGGCGGTCGTCGGACTCGCCGAGCGCTCTCGCGTCCTTCGTGTGCATCTCGAGGCAGTGCGCGCAGCCGTTCAGCTGCGAGGCCCGGACCTTCACGAGCTCGAGCAGCAACGGCTCGAGCGTGCCGGCGCTCGAGGCGGCCGTGAGCTCCCGAAGCGGGCCGGTGATCTCGGGGTGGTCGCGGTAGTCGATCCGCATCGTGCACCTCCTGGCGCCACGCTCGAACGGGGGCCGGTGCGGCTGCCCCGTCCCGGTGGGACACCTGAGTATGGCTGCTGCTGGTGCGGGCGGCGCCGGTCATCCGGCGGGTGGCGGTCGGACCGGGGCAGCCGAGCGCGCGGGGCCGGCGCGGGTGGCCCGCTCGGGCCCGAGGGCGCGCGCTCGGGCGATCCCTCGACGGCGTGCCGGCGGGGGAGGGCCGTCGGTGCCTGCGCCCGGCGGCGGTCGAGGACGAACGGTGACGCACCGGGGGGCGTGCGGCCGGTGCGGCGCGGGCTGCGCCTGGTCCGAGGCGGCGCCGGCGCGCTCGCGCCGGACGAGGGCGTGCCGGCGCTACGCGCGCCGAGGGAGGGCCTTCAGGGCGTCGATGAGCCTGGGGACGAGCGACGTGGCGTCGGCGACGACGCCGAGGTCGGCGACGGAGAAGATCGGGGCGTCGGGGTCCTTGTTGATCGCGAGGATGTGCGACGAGCCCTTCATCCCGACGAGGTGCTGGGTCGCGCCCGAGATGCCGACGGCGACGTACAGCGTCGGCTTCACCGTCTTGCCCGTCTGGCCGACCTGGTAGGCGTAGGGGACCCAGCCCGCGTCGACGACGGCGCGCGACGCGCCGGGAGCGCCGTTGAGGAGGCGGGCGAGCTCTTCGACGAGGGCGAAGTTCTCCTTCGTCCCGAGCCCGCGCCCGCCGGAGACGACCACGTCGGCGTCGTCGAGGCGCGGCCCGGACTGCTCCTCGGCGTGGCGGCCGAGCACCTCGGCCCGGTCCGTCCCGGCCGTCGGCGCGACCGAGAGCTGGCGCACCTCGGCCGGCGGGCCCCCGGTGGGCTCGACGGGGAAGGACTTCGCGCGCACGAGGAAGATGCCCGGTCCCTCCCCCGTGAACCGGGAACGCACGAGCTTCGTGCCGCCGAAGATGGCGTGCTCGGCCACGAGCCTCCCCTCGACGCGCTCGAGGCCGACGACGTTCGCGAGCACGGGCCGGTCGATGCGAGCCGAGAGCCGGCCGGCGGCGTCCCGGCCGTCGTAGGTGGCCGGGACGAGGATCGCCTCGACCTCCCCGTCGGCGCGCAACCGCTCGGCGAGCGCCGCGCTGAGCGTCGGCGCGGCGAGGGAGCTGCCGAGCTCGCCGGCGTGCCACAGCGTCGCGACGCCGTGCTCGCCGAGGGTGGCCGCGAGCGCCTCCGCACCCGGGCCCGAGCTCAGCGCCTCGACGCGCTCGGCGAGGCGGCGAGCGGCGCCGACGAGCTCGAGGCTCGTCGTGCTCGGCCGTCCCGCCTCCGCCTCGACGAGGACCAGAATCGCAGCCACGTGATCTCCTCAGACGAGCTTCAGCTGCTGGAGGTAGGCGACGATGCGGGCCTCGGCGTCGCCGGTGTCGGTGACGACCTCGCCGGCGGCGCGCGCCGGCGCCTCGACCACCGAGACGACCTCCTGCCTGCTCCCGCGCGCGCCGACGGTCTCGGGCTCGATCCCGAGGTCGGCGAGGGACACCACGTCGACCGGCTTGGAGCGCGCGCTCATGATGCCCTTGAACGAGGGGTAGCGAGGCTCGACCACCCCCGCCGTCACGCTCACGACGCAGGGGAGCGCGCAGGCGACCTCGTCGTAGCCGCCCTCGGTCTGGCGGTGCACGAGCAGGCGCTCGCCGTCGAGCTCGACGTGGCGCGCGAAGGTGACCGCCGGCCAGCCGAGCAGCTCGGCCACCTGGACGGGCACGGTGCCGGTGTAGCCGTCGGTCGACTCGGTGGCGGCGATCACGAGGTCCGGCTCCACCCGCCGGAGGGCGGCCGCGAGCACCTTCGCCGTCGAGAGGGCGTCCGAGCCGGCGAGCGCCTCGTCGGAGACGAGCACGGCGCGCGCCGCGCCCATGGCGAGGCCAGTGCGCAGGCCGTTCGTCTCCTCGTGGGGCGCCATCGAGACGAGCGCGACCTCGCCCTCGCCGCTCGCCTCGGCGAGGCGCAGCCCCACCTCGACCCCGTAGGAGTCGGAGTCGTCGAGGATGAGCTTGCCGTCGCGCACGATGGTCATCCGTTGCTCGTCGAGGACGGTCTCCTCGGGGTCGGGGATCTGCTTCGCGAGCACGGCGATGCGCAGGGGTGCCACCTGGGCGAGGTTACTCGACGCCCGGCGAGCGCTCGGACCCCTCGCCTCCCCGCGGCGTGGCGCGTGCCTCGCGCGCGGCGCGACGCGCCGGCGCGTCGGGTGCGGGCGATCTCGCCGGGGACGGCGCCGAGCGCCTCCGGCCGGCGTAGACCTCTGGGTTCGCGCAGTGGGGGAGCGGCTCGCCGGCCAGCCCCGCGAGCAGGTTGTCGACCGCCACCGCTGCCATGCGCGCTCGTGTGCTGACGCTGGCGCTGGCGAGGTGGGGGGTCACGATGCAGCTGGCGAGGCCGAGCAGCTCGTGGTCCGCCGGGAGCGGCTCGGGCTCGGTGACGTCGAGCGCCGCCGCGGCGATCGTCCCGTCGCGCAGCGCCTCGGCGAGGGCGTGCGAGTCGACGAGGCCCCCGCGGGCGACGTTGACGAGGGTGGCGTGCGGCCGCATCCGAGCGAGGGCGCGCTCGTCGATGACGTGGTAGGTGGCCGGCGTGAGCGGCGCGCACAGGACGAGGTGGTCGGCGCGCTCGAGCAGCTCGTCGAAGCCGACGTAGCGCGCCCCGGTCGCCGCCTCGGCCTCCGGCTTGCGCCGGGGCCCGCTGTAGAGGACCGACATGTCGAAGCCAGCGGCTCGGCGCGCGACGGCGGTGCCGATGCGACCGAGCCCGAGGATGGCGAGCGTCGTGCCGTGCAGGTCGCGCCCGAGGAGGAGGTCGGGCTGCCAGGGCCCCCAGCGGCCGGCGCGCACGTGGTCCACCCCCTCCACGACGCGTCGCGCCGCGGCCGCGAGGAGCGCGAAGGCGCTGTCCGCGGTGGTCTCGGTGAGCACGCCGGGGGTGTGGCCGACGGGGATTCCGGCCTGGGTGCACGCGGCGAGGTCGATGTTGTCGACGCCGACGGCCACCTGGGAGACGACCCGCAGCGCAGGCGCGCGAGCGACGAGCGGGCCGTCGACTCGATCGGTCAGCATGCACACGAGGCCGGTCGCGTCGCGAAGCTGGCGGGCCAGCTCGTCGGCGGGCATCGGCCCGTCGCCGTCCCAGCAGGAGGTGGCCCCGGCGCGCCGCAGGCGCCCGAGCGCCTCGTCCGGCAGGCGCCGGGTCACGACGATGCGCTCGCCGATGCCGCCCTCCCTCGCGCTCGCTGCCGACGAGGCGGCATCATCGCGCCAGGCCGCGCCCCGTCGCCAGCGCCGCCCGGTGCGCTCGACCGCACGGCCCGGGCCGGTCAGCCGGCGCCCGGGGCCGACGCGGCGAGGGGTCCCCCATCACCCTCGCCGCGTCGGCGACCCCTGGCGGGCGAGGCGCGCCCCGGCAGGGCGGCGCCCCCCTCGCGCCCTGCCGACTCGCCCGCTCGGGGCCTCGCCGCCGCCCTGCCGCGCCGGCGCGCGCAGGGCGGGGCCGGTGTGCGTCGGGCCCGGCGGCTGGCTGCGCTGCGACGCGTCGTGCACCGCCCCCTCCTCGCCCGAGACCCGTGGCTCACCGGGCACCACATTACAGTCTGATTGCTAGCAAGTGTCGGTCAGATGTCATGGGCGTGTGAGCATCCGTCCGGCCCAGCGACCGGCGGCGGTGCCGGCCGCGCCATGCTGGTGGCGATGGCGACGGGGCGAGGCGGGCCGGCCGGGGCCGCTGCGGGGGAGCGGGGCGCCGGGCTCGCCGCCCTCTGGCGGCTCCCCCGCCTGGCGCTCGCGGGCCTCTTCGACCAGTCGCGTCCCTTCGGTCGGCTCGCCCTCGTGCACACCCTCCAGGCGGCGGGGACGTCGCTCATCACCGTCTCGCTCGCGGGCTCGCTCTTCTTCTCGATCTCGCCGAAGGCGGCCGAGTCCAAGGTCGTCCTCTACCTCCTCCTCACGATCGCCCCGTTCGCCCTCGTCGGCCCGGCGCTCAGCCCGCTCCTCGACCTCGGCCGGCAGGCCCGGCGCACGAGCGTGGCGGTCGCCAACGCGGCCTCGGCCGTGCTCTGCCTCGGGATGGCTCGCAACGTCCACGACCTCCTCCTGTTCCCGGAGGCGTTCGGCGTCCTCGTCCTCGGCAAGCTCTACCTCGTCGCGCGGGCCGCCCTCGTGCCCGACGTCGCGGCCGGCGAGGAGCTGGCGAGCGCGAACGCGCGCCTCGCCGTGCTCGCCTCCCTCGCCAGCGCCGTCGTCGCGCCGGTGGGCGTCGGGATCCTGCGGCTGGGAGGGCCCTCCTGGGTGCTGCGCGTCGGGGCGATCGTGTTCCTCGGCGGCGCGCTCGCGTCGCTCCGCCTGGCGCGCCCGGGCGCGCGTCGCGCGCCGGTCGAGCCGCCGGCGCGAGCGTCGACGGAAGCTCCGCCGCCGGCGGGGCTGCCCGGCGGTCGCCTCCGGCTCTCCTTCGTGCGCGGCGACCTGCTCGCCGCCGTGTCCGCCATGTCGGTGGCGCGGGCCTCGGTCGGCTTCGTCGCCTTCTTCCTCGCGTTCGCGCTGCGGCGCGCGCACGCGGCCCCGTGGTGGTACGGGGTGCTGCTCGTGGCGAGCGGCGCCGGGTCGCTCGTCGGCTCGATGGCGGTGCCGCGCCTGCGCCGCTACTGGAGCCCGCGCCAGATCATCGTCGCCGCCCTCGTCGCCATCGCCCTCGGCGCGCTCGTCGCCGCCGTGCTCGGCGGGCGCTGGGCGCAGGCGTTCCTCACGTTCGTCGTCGGCCTCGGCCCGATGAGCGCCAAGCCCGCGCTCGACTCGATCGTCCAGACGCGCGTCCCGGGGGCGCTGCTCGGGCGGGTCTTCGGGCGCATCGAGACCCGCCTCCAGCTCGTCTGGGTGCTCGCGTCGCTGCTCGGGGTCGTGATCCCCTTCTCCCTCCTCGCGGGCGACGTCGTCGTCGCGGCCGCCGGCGCGCTCGGCGCGCTCTCCTACGCCTCGGCGCGCCCCGCCCCGAGGTCAGCGACGCCGGCGCCGACGACGGGCGCCTGAGGGAGGCCGACGGGCGGGCGACGCACGGCTGCGCCGGCGCCTCCGGCTACGGCAGGCGGGTCGTGCCGAGCCCGGCGGGCTCTGCCGCCTCGAGCCGGACGCGCAGCGCCTCGAGCTCGTGCTCGAGCGCCGGCGGCAGGCGGTCGCCGAAGGTGGCGAAGTGCTCGGCGATGGCCGGCAGCTCGGCGAGCCACTCGTCGCGATCGACGCGCAGCAGCTCGGCGAGGGCCGCCTCGCCGAGCGCGAGGCCGCGCGTGTCGAGGGCGCCCGGTGCCGGCACGAGGCCGATCGGCGTCTCCACCGCCTCGGCGCGCCCGGCGCAGCGCTCGAAGACCCACTCGAGGACGCGCGCGTTGTCCCCGAAGCCAGGCCAGAGGAAGCGCCCGTCGCTGCCGCGGCGGAACCAGTTCACGTAGAAGATCCGCGGCAGCTTGGCCGGGTCGACGCGCTGCGCGAACGAGAGCCAGTGCGCGAAGTAGTCGGCCATGTTGTAGCCGCAGAACGGGAGCATGGCGAAGGGGTCTCGCCGCAGCCTCCCGACGGCACCGTCGGCGGCCGCGGTCGTCTCCGAGGCCATGATCGCCCCGAGGAAGACGCCGTGGCGCCAGTCGAAGGCCTCGTGGACGAGCGGGACGACGCTCGCGCGCCGGCCGCCGAACAGGATCGCCGAGATCGGCACGCCCTCGGGATCCTCCCACTCGGGCGCGATCGCCGGGTCCTGGGCGGCCGGCGCGGTGAAGCGAGCGTTCGGGTGCGCGGCGGGCTCGCTCGACGCGGGCGTCCACGGCCGGCCGCGCCAGTCGGTGAGGCGCTCGGGTGCCCGCTCGGACAGGCCCTCCCACCAGACGTCCCCGTCCTCGGTGTAGGCCGTGTTCGTGAAGATCGTGTTGGCCGACAGCGTCCGGATGGCGTTCGGGTTCGTCGTCGCGTTCGTGCCCGGCGCGACGCCGAAGAAGCCGTACTCGGGGTTGATGGCGCGCAGGCGCCCGTCCGGGCCGATGCGCATCCAGCAGATGTCGTCGCCGACGGTCTCGACCTTCCAGCCCGGGGTGGTCGGGACGAGCATCGCGAGGTTCGTCTTGCCGCAGGCAGACGGGAAGGCGCCCGTGACGTAGCGCACCTCGCCGGCGGGGGAGGTGAGCTTCAAGATGAGCATGTGCTCGGCCAGCCAGCCCTCGTCGCGCGCCATGACCGACGCGATGCGCAGCGCGAGGCACTTCTTCCCGAGGAGCGCGTTGCCGCCGTAGCCGGAGCCGAACGACCAGATCTCGCGGGTCTCGGGGAAGTGCGAGATGTAGAGGTTCGCCGGGTTGCACGGCCAGGGTGCGCTCGCCTCGCCGGGCGCGAGCGGTGCGCCGACGGAGTGGTGGCAGCGGACGAAGTCCCCGTCGTCGCCGAGCGCCTCGAGCGCCGCCCGCCCCATGCGCGTCATGATCCGCATGCTGACGACGACGTAGGGGGAGTCCGTCAGCTCGACGCCGATGCGCGCGAGCGGGGAGCCGATCGGCCCCATCGAGAAGGGCACGACGTAGAGGGTGCGACCGCGCATCGAGCCGGCGAAGAGCGACGCGAGCGTGGCGCGCATCTCGTCGGGATCGACCCAGTTGTTCGTCGGGCCGGCGTCCGAGCGCCGCTTCGAGCAGATGAAGGTGCGCGCCTCGACGCGCGCCACGTCGGCGGGGTCCGAGCGCGCCCAGAAGCTGCGCGGGCGCTTCGCCTCCGACAGGCGCGTGAAGGTGCCCTGGCGGACGAGGAGCTCGCAGAGGCGGTCGTACTCCTCGTCCGAGCCGTCGCACCACTCGATCGCGTCCGGCTCGGTGAGCGCGGCGAACTGCTCAACCCAAGACAGCAGCCCTTCGTGGGCAGTCGATCGCATCGCGTCGCCCTTTCTTCCCGGTCCCGAAGAAAGTCACCGGTGTCCCCCCCACCTCGACGAGCGGGGCCTCCTCCTTGCGTGCGATCGCCGGGCGTGCCGACGATTCGGTCACGCTAGTGCTGCTCGCGCGGCGCGCACCAACCGGGTGACGGGGCGAGGGCGGGCGCGTAGGGTCTTGCGACGTGGGAGGGCGGCCCGAGCGCGGCGGCGAGCTCGCCGCGCTCGGCTGGCTCGCGCGCCGGCTCGGGTCCGGACCTGAGGGCGAGGTCTGGGTCGGCGACGACGCCGCGGTGCTCGCCGCGCCGGCCGGCCCCCTCCTGCTCGCGACGGACCTGCTGGCGGAGGGGGTCCACTTCGACCGGCGGCTCGAGTCGCTCGCGGACGTCGGCTGGAAGGCGCTCGTCGCCAACGTGAGCGACGTGGCGGCCATGGGCGGCCGGCCGCTCGCGGCGGTCGTCGCCCTGGCGGGGGCGAGCCGGGCCGAGCTCGAGGAGCTCTACGAGGGCCTCGTGGCCGCCGCCGAGTGCTACGGCTGCCCGGTCGTGGGCGGCGACCTCTCCGACGCCCCGGCCCTCGTCGTCTCGGTGGCGATCCTCGGCACGACCGACGGCCGGCCGGCGGTGCGGCGCTCGGGCGCCCGCCCCGGCGACGCCCTCTACGTGACCGGACCGCTCGGCGCCGCGTCGGCGGGGCTGCGCCTGCTGCGGCGCGACCCGGCGAGCACCGGCCCGCTCGTCGCGGCGCACCGGCGCCCCTCGGCGCGCCTCGCAGAGGGGCGCGCCGCCGCACGGGCCGGCGCGAGCGCGATGATCGACGTCTCCGACGGCCTCGGCCTCGACCTCGAGCGGCTGGCGAGCGCCTCCGCGGTGGGCGTCGCGCTCGACGACGTGCCGGTCGCCCCCGGCGCCACGCTCGAGGACGCGCTCGGCGGTGGCGAGGACTACGAGCTGTGCCTCGCGGCCGCGCCCGGGGTGCTCGAGGACGCCTTCGCCGCCGCGGGGCTGGCGCTACCCCTGCGCATCGGGCGCGTCGTGGCCGACGCGCGAGAGCGTTCGCTGCGCGGCGAGGCCCTCCCGGTGCTCGGCTACGAGCACCGCCTCGCCTGAGCGGCGAGGGCCGCCGCGTCAGGCGCCGGCGCGGACCTCGGCGGGCCGGCGGCGCGGCCGCTCCACCTTGCCCGCCCGGATGCAGGAGGTGCAGGCGTACAGGTGGCGCGGCGTCCCCTCGACGAGGGCGCGGACGCGCTGGACGTTCGGGTTCCACCGCCGCTTCGTGCGCCGGTGCGAGTGCGACACGCGCATGCCGAACCCGGGCCTCTTCCCGCAGATCTCGCAGACCGCTGCCATGACGACGCGCAACCCCTCCGTTCGCGCCCCGCGCGCCGCGAGCGAGCGGCGGCCCGGGGACAGGCGGGAGGATACCATCGCCCGGGAACGGCGCGCGCCCCACTGGACCGGCGGGCACCGTCGCGTCGAGGCGGAGAATGGAGTGGTCGATGGGCGCGAGGTCGCTCGGTCCCGGTGAGCTGGTCGCCGTCGTGGCGGCGTTTCGCGCCGGCCTCGAGCGCCACGAGGCCGTCTTGAACCGCCTCAACGTCTACCCGGTGCCCGACGGCGACACGGGGACGAACATGCTCGCCACCGTGCGGGCCGCGCTGGCCGAGCTCGACGACCCGGCGGGCGGCGGGGCGGACCTGGCGAGCGTGTGCGCCGGGATCGCGCGCGGGTCGCTCATGGGGGCGCGGGGCAACTCCGGCGTGATCCTCTGCCAGATCCTGCGCGGCCTCGTCCAGGGCTTCCCGGGCGCCGGGGCGATCGGCGCCGACGAGCTCGCCGGCGGGATCGCGGCCGCCGCGACCGCCGCCTACGGGGCCGTCCAGCGCCCGGTGGAGGGGACGATCCTCACCGTCGCCGCCGGGGCTGCCCGCGCGGCGACCGCGGCGCGCTCGCAGGGCGAGGGGCTCGCCGGCGTGGTCGAGGCGGCGAGGCAGGGCGCCACGGACGCGCTCGGGCGCACGCCCGAGCTGCTGCCGGTCCTCGCCGAGGCGGGCGTCGTCGACGCCGGCGGGGCCGGGCTCACCCTCCTGTTCGACGCCCTCTCGCACGTCGTCGCCGACCGGCCGCTCCCCGACCGCCTGCCGCTGCCCGACGAGGTGCGCGCCCTCGTCGAGGCCGGCGCGTCCCGCGACGCGCCCCTCGCGGGCGGGCCCGGGCACGACGCCCCCGGCGGCCTGCGCTTCGAGGTCATGTACCTCCTCGAGGCCCGAGACGAGGCGATCCCCGCGCTGCGCGAGGTCTGGGCGGGGATCGGGGACTCGATCGCCGTCGTCGGCGGCGACGGGTTGTGGAACTGCCACATCCACACGAACGACGTCGGCGCCGCCATCGAGGCCGGGCTCGACGCCGGGCGCCCCCGGGACATTCGCGTCACCGACCTCGCCGAGCAGGTCGAGGAGGAGCAGTGGGTGCGTGCCGCGGCCGCCGCCGGGCTCCCGGTGCGCGAGGGGCCGGCGCCGAAGACGTCGGTCGTCGCGGTGGCGACCGGGGAGGGCATCCGGCGGATCTTCCGCTCCCTCGGGGTCGACCACGTCGTCGCCGGCGGCCAGTCGATGAACCCCTCGACGGCGGAGGTCCTCGCCGTCGTCGAGTCGGTGCCGGGCTCGGAGGTGGTGCTGCTGCCGAACAACGCCAACATCCTGCCCGTGGCCCGCCAGGTGGCGAACCTCGCGTCGCGGCCGGTGCGCGTCGTCGAGACGCGCGCCATCCAGGAGGGCTTCGCCGCTCTCCTGGCCTACGACCCCCAGGACGACGCGGACGCGAACGCGGCCGCGATGGCGGCGTCGGCTGCGGGGATCGTCGCCGGCGAGGTGACGCGCGCCGCGCGCGCCGCGCGGGTCGAGGCGGGACGGGTGGAGGCGGGCGACTACATCGGCCTCGCACGGGAGGGGGTCGTCTCGGTGGGCAAGAGCCCCGCCGAGGCGGCGATCGGCCTCGTGGCGCGCCTCCTCGAGGATCGCCACGAGATCGTCACCCTCATCGAGGGAGCCGGCTCGACCCCGGGGGAGACGCGCCGGGTCACCGAGTGGCTGCGCGCCGAGCACCCCGGGCTGGCGATCGAGGTCCTCGAGGGTGGCCAGCCCCACTACCCCTACCTCGTGTCGCTCGATTGACCGGCCCGGTTCCTGGCGCCACCGACGCCGCGCACCGGCTCGCCCTCCTCGAGCGGACGAGCCCGCGCGAGCTGCCTCGCCTCGGGCGACGGGGCGCCGACGCCCTCGCCGCCCTGGGCATCACGTCGGTGCTCGACCTCGTCCTGCACTACCCGCGCCGCTACGCGGACCGCAGCGCCACGGCTCGCATCGCCGAGCTCGCCGAGGGCGTGCAGGCCTCCGTCGTGGCGCGCGTCGTGGCGGCCAGCCTGCGCCGGGCGCGCAGCGGGCGGCCGTTCGTCGAGGTCGAGCTCGTCGACGACGACGGAGGCCGGCTCGGGTGCACCTTCTTCAACCAGACCTGGCGCCTCCGCCAGCTCGAGCCGGGTGCCGAGGTCGTCGTCTTCGGCAGGGTCGAGCGCTTCGGCCGGCGCCTCAAGATGACGAACCCGCGCCTCGACCTCGTCGGCGCGCCGCACGAGACGCGCCAGACCGGGCGGGTCGTCCCCATCTACCCCCAGTCCGAGCGGGCGGGCGTCACCTCCTACCAGATCGCCCGCTACGTCGCCGAGGCCCTCGCCTTCGCCGAGGCGGCGGGCGCCTTCGCCGACCCGCTCTCCGAGCGACGGCGCGCCGAGCTCGGCCTCGTGTCGCGCGCCGAGGCCTTCCGGTCGATCCACTTCCCCGAGACGCTCGACGCGAGCCGCTCGGCGCGCCGTCGGCTCGCCTTCGACGAGCTGTGGCGCCTCCAGGTCGCCCTCGTGCTGCGCCGGCGCGCCCTCGACGCCGCGTCGCGGGGAATCCGCCACGCCGTCGGCGCCGACGCGCCCCGCGGCGCCCTCGTCGAGCGCTTCGTCGCGTCGCTGCCGTTCCCGCTCACCGGCGCGCAGACCCGGGTGATCGCCGAGGTCGCCGCCGACCTCGCGCGCCCGGTCCCGATGCACCGCCTCCTGCAGGGCGACGTCGGTGCCGGCAAGACGGTCGTGGCCCTCGCCGCGCTCCTGTACGCCGTGCAGGGCGGCCACCAGGGCGCGCTCATGGTTCCGACGGAGGTCCTCGCCGAGCAGCACTTCCTCGCAGCCCGCGCCCTGCTCGCGGGGCTCGACGTGCCCGACGCGCGCCACCTGGGCGGTCGCCGCCCCGTGCGCCCCGCCCTGCTCACCTCGCGCACCCCGGCGGCCGAGCGCGCCCGCCTCGTCGCCGAGGCGCGCACGGGCGAGGTGGACCTGCTCGTCGGGACGCACGCGCTCACCACCGACGACGTCGCCTTCGCCTCCCTCGGCGTCGTCGTCATCGACGAGCAGCACCGCTTCGGGGTCGACCAGCGCGCCGCGCTGCGCGAGAAGGGCGGCGGCACCGCCGGCGGGCACGACCCCGACCTCCTCGTCATGACGGCGACGCCCATCCCGCGCACCGCGGCGATGACCGTCTACGGCGACCTCGACCTGAGCGTGCTCGACGAGCTGCCGGCCGGCCGGGCGCCCGTCCTCACCTGCTGGCTCGACGACCCGGCCCGCCACGGGGAGGCGTGGGCGCGCGTGCGCGCCGAGCTCGAGGCGGGCCACCAGGCCTACGTCGTCTGCCCGCTCGTGCGCGCCGGCGGCCCGCTCGAGGAGGGCGCCGAGGACGCCGAGGCCGAGGGCGGCGACGCCGAGGACGCCGGCGCCGAGCCGGCCGGGGCAGCCGCCGGCGGGCCCGACGCGGCGCCCCGCCGGGCGCGGCCGCTTCGCGCCGCGCTCGAAGAGCGCGCCCGCCTGGCCACGAGCGACCTCTCGGGCTGGCGCCTCGGCCTGCTCCACGGCCAGCTCCCCTCCGCCGAGAAGGAGGCGACGATGGCGGCGTTTCGCGCCGGCGAGCTCGACGTGCTCGTCGCCACGACGGTCGTCGAGGTCGGCGTCGACGTGCCGAACGCGACGGTGATGGTCGTCGAGGACGCCGACCGCTTCGGCATCGCGCAGCTCCACCAGCTGCGCGGCCGGGTGGGGCGGGGCGGCCTGGCGTCGTGGTGCTTCCTCCTCAGCGACCGGGCGAGCGCCGCCGCCTCGCGCCGCCTCGCCGCGCTCGTGGCGACGAGCGACGGCTTCGAGCTCGCCGACGTCGACCTCGAGCTGCGCGGCGAGGGGACGGTGCTCGGGACGCGCCAGAAGGGCCGCAACGACCTCCGGCTCGCCTCGCTGCGGCGCGACCGGGACCTCGTCGTCCTCGCCCGCCGCCTCGCCGAGGAGATCGTCGACGCCGACCCCGAGCTCGTCGCGCACCCCCGCTTTCGCGAGGAGCTGCGCCTGTTCGTCGGCGAGGAAGAGTCGGCGTACCTGCTGCGCAGCTGAGCCCGCGGCGCCGCCCGCCGCGGGGATTGCGCGACGGGCCTGGGCGGGGGAGGATGGACGGGGACGAACGAGGTGGTGGGGTGCGCTCGGTCATCGCCGTGGCGAACCTGAAGGGCGGGGTCGGCAAGACGACGAGCGCCGTCTACCTGGCCGCCGCGGCGGTGCGCGCGGGGTACGCGCCGGTGACCCTCGTCGACTGCGACCCGCAGGCGAGCGCGAGCGAGTGGCTCGAGGCGGCCCCCGTCCCGGGGGTGGAGCTCGTCAGGGCGCCGACCGCCCACCTCGCGGGCCGCGTCATCGACCGCCTCGACGCCGGCGTCGTCGTCGTCGACACGCCGCCGGGCGCGGGCGACGAGAAGATCGTGCGGACCGTGGTCGAGCAGGCGCGCTCGGTGGCGATCGCGACGCGCGTCGGCGGCACCGACCTCGGCCGGGTCGCCGTCACCGTCGACCTCGTCCCGGCGAGGACGCGCCGCGGCCTCGTCGTGTGCGCGGCGCGCCGCGGCACCCACCAGCTCGTCGCGGCGCTCGAGGCGTGGGCGCGTGCCGGCGAGCAGGTGTGGGGCGTCGTGCCCGAGCGCGTCGCGATCGGCGAGGGCCCCGCCGGGCCGCTCGCGGTCATCGGCCTCGTCTGCTACGACGGCGTGCTCCACCACGCCCTCGGGCGCGACCAGCGCGGCTGAGGCGGCTGCCCCGGTCGCTAGCCTGCCGGCGGTGCGGGTGATCGCCGGGAGCGCGCGGGGCCGGTCGCTGCGCGCCCCCCGCTCGAGCGGGGTCCGCCCGACCGCCGACCGCGTCAAGGAGGCGATGTTCGACGTCCTCGCCGCGCTCGGCGTGCTCGGGGGGGCCGACGTGCTCGACCTGTTCGCCGGCTCGGGGGCGCTCGGTATCGAGGCGCTGTCGAGGGGGGCCGCCTCGGTCACCTTCGTCGAGTCCGGGCGCCGGGCGCTCGAGGCGATCTCGGCGAACCTCGAGCGCTGCGGGTTCGCCGGGCAGGCCGGGGTACGCGTCGTGCGCTGCGAGGCGCTCGCCTTCCTCGCCCGCTCGCAGCGGCGCTACGACGTCGCGCTCGTCGACCCCCCCTACGGCTTTGCCGCCTGGCCGGCGCTGCTCGACCGCCTCGACGCGCGCCTCGCCGTGCTCGAGTCCTCGCGCCCGCTCGACGTCCCGGGGCGCTTCGAGGTGCACCGCACCTACCGCTATGGAACTACGCTCCTCACCGTGGTGACTGCCCCCGAGGCGGCCGGCGCCGAGGTCGGGCCGTGACGACCGCTCTGTTCCCCGGCTCCTTCGACCCGTTCCACAACGGCCACCTCGAGGTGGTCGAGCGGGCGGCTCGTCTGTTCGACCGCGTCGTCGTCGCCGTCCTGCGCAACCCGCAGAAGGCGGAGCCGCTCTTCTCGGCCGCCGAGCGCGAGGCGCTCATCGCGGAGTGCCTCGGGCACCAGCCGAACGTGTCGATCGTCTCGATGTCCACCCTCGTCGTCGATGTCGCGCGCGACGTCTCGGCCGACGTGATCGTGAAGGGGCTGCGCGCGGTGTCGGACTTCGAGAACGAGCTGCAGATGGCGCAGATGAACCAGCAGCTCTCGGGGATCGAGACGCTCCTGCTGCCGACCGGGGCGACGACGTCGTTCATCGCGTCGCGCCTGCTGCGGGAGATCGCCCGCTTCGGCGGCGACGTGAGCGCCTTCGTCCCGGACCCCGTCGCGCGCCGGATGAAGGAGCGCTTCGGTGGCTGACCACCTCGCCTCGCCGCTCGCCGGGGAGGCGGCGGGGGCGTGCGCGGCGCTCCTCGACGAGCTGGCCGGGCTGATCGAGCGCGCGAAGTCGATGCCGCTGTCGACCTCGGCGATCATCGCCCGCGACGAGGTGCTCGAGCTCATCGGCCGGGCGCGCGAGGCCCTGCCGGCCGAGCTCGAGCGGGCGCGCCGCGTCCTCGCCGAGCGCGACGAGGTTCGGGCCCGCGCCAGCCTCGAGGCGGAGGAGATCCTCTCCGCGGCGCGCGCCCAGGCCGCGCACCTCGTGCAGCGCACGGAGGTCGTGCGCCAGGCCGAGCTGCACGCCGAGCGCCTGCTCCAGGACGCCGAGGCCGAGGCGCGCCGCATCCGGCGCGAGGCCGACGACTACGTCGACCGCAAGCTGGCGGCGTTCGAGATCGTGCTCGACCGCACGATGCGGGCCGTGCGTGCCGGGCGCGAGCGGCTCGCGCCCTCGGGGGTGGACGAGGCGGCCGAGCCGGCCGGGACCACGCCCGCCGGCGAGGAGCACTTCTTCGACCAGGACCGCACGTGAGATCGCCCAGCGTCCCGCTCGCGAGGCTGCGCGCCGGCCGGAGCTTCGTCGTCGAGGTCGCCGCCGTCCGGCGCGAGCCCGGCGCGCGCCGGCGCCTCGCGCTCGAGGGCGTCGTCGAGGGCCTCGAGGTGAGCGGCTCGCACGTGCCGGCAGGGCGCTCGGTGCGCTTCGACGGCCTCCTCGAGGCGCTGCACGGCGGCGTCCTCGTCACCGGCACGGTCCGCGCACCGTGGGAGGGCCCGTGCCGCCGCTGTCTCGAGCCGGCCGGCGGCGAGCTCGTCGTGGCGGTGCGCGAGTGGTGCGTCGAGGCCGGCGACCCCGACACGACCTACCCGCTCGGCCCCGACGAGCTCGACCTCGAGCCCGTCGTCCACGACGCGTGTATCCTCAACCTCCCGTTGGCGCCCCTCTGCCGGGAGGGGTGCCGCGGCCTGTGCCCGGCGTGCGGCGCGAACCGCAACCTCGAGCGCTGTGGGTGCGCCCCGGGGCGAGACCAGCGGTGGGCGGTGCTCGCCTCGCTCGCCGGCGGCCGCTCGACGGGCGCTCCCGGCGACGCGACGCGAGAGGACGACTAGCGCGATGGCAGTCCCGAAGAAGAAGACCTCGAAGTCCAAGAGCCGGAGCCGGCGCGCCTCGGCCTGGACGCTCGGGCGCCCGGCGCTCAGCCGCTGCCCCCAGTGCCGCCAGGCGAAGCGCCCGCACGTCGTGTGCCCGAGCTGCGGCTGGTACAAGGGCCGCCAGGCGATCGAGGTCGTCTGATCCTCCCCGTCGCGATCGACGCGCTCGGCGGCGACAAGGCGCCGAGCGAGATCGTCGCCGGGGCGCGGCGCGCCCACGAGGAGCACGGCATCCCCGTCGTCCTCGTCGGCCCGACGGACGGGACGCTCGGCGACGTGGGCGGCCTCGAGGTCATCCCGGCGAGCGAGGCGATCGCGATGGACGAGGACCCGGCGCGCGCCGTGCGTACGAAGCGGGACGCCACCCTCGTGCGCGCCGCGGAGGCGGTGCGCGACGGGCGGGCGTGCGCCATGGTGAGCGCCGGCAACACCGGGGCGGCGATGGCGGCCGCCCTGCTGCGCCTGGGCCGCCTGCCGAGGGTGGCGCGCCCCGCCATCGCCACGCCGCTGCCGGTCATCGGCGGCACGCCCACCGTGCTCATCGACGCCGGCGCCAACGCCGAGTGCGCCCCCGAGTGGCTCGTCCAGTTCGCCCAGATGGCGACCGCCTTCGCCCGCATCCGCTACGGCATCGAGGAGCCGTCGGTCGGCCTGCTGTCGATCGGCGAGGAGCCGACGAAGGGGAGTCCGCTCGTGAAGGAGGCGCACGCCCTCCTCGCCGCGGCGCCCCGGATCCGCTTCGTCGGCAACGTCGAGGGCCGGGACCTCCTCGCGGGGCGGGTCGACGTCGTCGTCACCGACGGCTTCACCGGCAACGTCGCCCTGAAGGCGCTCGAGGGCGCGCTCGAGGCCTTCATGGGCCTGCTCCAGGCGGTGATCGCCTCCAGCCCCGAGGCGAGGGCCGCGGGCGAGGTCCTCGTGCCGGCGCTCCTGCCGTACGCGAGCCACGTCGACCCGGAGGAGACCGGCGGGGCCATCCTGCTCGGCGTCGACGGCCTGTGCGTCATCAGCCACGGCAGCTCCTCGGCACGGGCGATCGTGAACGCGGCGCGCGTCGCCGCCGAGATGGCGAGCGTCGACCTCGTCGGCAAGGTGCGCGCCGCGGTGGCGCCCGAGCGCGGCTGATCGGCGCTCGGGGCCGGCGACCTCGGCGCCGCCCAGCCGGTAACATCGCCGCGGCCTGCGCCCGCCTGGGGCGCGGGCGTGACGAGCGAAGGAGGCGTCTCGTGCCCGAACCGGCCACCGCGACCCCGATGTCCCGGGGCGAGGTCCTCGAGCTCGTGCGGTCCCAGCTCGCCGACATCCTCGAGATCGACCCGTCGGCGATCAGCGAGTCCTCCTCCTTCGCCGACGACCTGAACGCCGACTCGCTCGCGCTCATCGAGCTCGTGGAGGCGCTCGAGGAGGAGCTGCGGGACAAGGTCGCCGGCTTCCGCATCGACGACGAGGACCTCGAGGACCTCCGGACCGTGCGCGACGCCGTCGACTACGTGAGCGCGAAGCTCGGTGCGGCCTGAGGCTCCGCCGGGCGGTGCCCGCGCCGGCGCCTGAGCCGGGGGCGGGGCGTGCCGGCGGGCCCGAGGCGCTCGCCCGGCGCCTCGCCGGCTACCTCGACGACCCGCACCTGCTCCACCGGGCGCTCGCCCACCGCTCCTACTGCGCCGAGGCGCCCGGGGAGGAGTCGAACGAGCGTCTCGAGTTCCTCGGCGACGCCGTGCTCGGCCTCGTCGCGACCGAGGAGCTCTACCGCGCCCACCCGGACCTGCCCGAGGGCGACCTCGCGCGCATGCGCGCCGCGATCGTGAGCACCGGGACGCTCGCCCAGGCCGCCGCCGAGCTCGGGGTCGGCGACGCCGTCCTGCTCGGGCGGGGCGAGGAGGCCTCCGGCGGGCGCTCGAAGGCATCGATCCTCGCCGACGCCCTCGAGGCGCTCATCGGCGCGACCTACCTCGCCGGCGGTCTCGCGCCGGCACGCGCCCTCGTGCTCGACCTGCTCGGCGAGCGCCTCGCGGCGGCCCCCCGCGACGCCGCGGCGCTCGGCGACGCGAAGAACCGCCTCCAGGAGCTCGCGGCGCGCCTCGGCCTCGAGCCCCCGAGCTACTGCGTCGAGGACGAGGGCCCGGACCACGCGAAGCGCTTCCGCGCGAGCGTCGCCGTGGGCGGGCGCGTCGTCGGCCACGGCGAGGGCCGCTCGAAGAAGGCGGCCGAGCGCGCCGCCGCGGACGAGGGCCTCGCCGTGCTCGCGGCCGGCGAGCGTGCCTGAGCTGCCGGAGGTCGAGACCGTCCGGCGCGGCCTCGAGCGGGCCGTGCTCGGTCGGCGCGTCGTCGCGGTCGAGGTGCTCGGCGCCCGCTCGGTCCGGCGCCAGGACGCGCCGGCGTTTCGCGCCGCGCTCGTCGGACGTCGCCTCGTCGCGGCCCGGCGGCGCGGCAAGTTCCTCCTCGTCGACCTCGCGCCCGGCCGCGGGCCGGCCGAGGCGCTCGTGTGCCACCTGCGCATGAGCGGCCAGCTGCTCCTCGTGCCCCCGGGCGCGCCGCGCGTCGCGCACACCCACGTCGTGCTCGGCCTCGACGACGCGAGCGAGCTGCGCTTCGTCGATCCGCGCACCTTCGGCGAGCTCTTCGTGGCGCCGCTCGACCCGGCGAGCGGCCTGCCCGCCGAGCTTCGCACGCTCGGTCCGGACCCGCTCGCCGACGGCCTGCCGACGGCGCTGCTGCGGCGCCTCCTCGCCCGGCGGCGCACGAGCCTCAAGGCCTTCCTCCTCGACCAGCGCGCCGTCGCCGGCATCGGCAACCTCTACGCCGACGAGATCTGCTTCGCCGCTCGCCTCGCCCCGGGGCGCCGCACCGACTCGCTCTCGGCGCGCGAGGCGGCGCGCCTCGCCGCGGCGATCGCCGAGGTGCTCTCGGCGGCCGTCGCGGCGCGCGGCTCGTCGCTGCGCGACGGCCGCTACCGGGACCTCGGCGGCGAGCCCGGCGCCTACCAGGATCGCCACGCCGTCTACGGCCGAGCGGGCGCTCCGTGCCCGCGCTGTGCCCGCCCGGTCGTGCGCGCGAGGATCGCCGGACGCTCCGCCCACTTCTGCCCGGCGTGCCAGCGCTGAGGGTCGCCGTCCCGAGCGCCTCGGCTAGCCTCGCGTCGGTGCGCAGGCGGCGCTGGACCCCCTGGCGCGCCGGCGCCTTCCTCGCCGGCGCTGCGGCCCTCCTCGCCGGCTGCTCGTCGGGCGGCACCGTGGCGGGGACGGGCGCGTCGCCACCGCTGTCGGTCGACCGCTCGGCGCGCACCGTCCACCTCCTCCTCGTCGCCGCGGCCAACGGGGTGAACGGCGGCTTCAACTTCGACGGCGCCGCGAAGGGGGCGATGACCGTCACCGTCCCGGCCGGCTGGCGGGTGGAGGTGACCTGCGAGAACGCCTCCACGACGCTCACGCACTCCTGCGCCGTCGTCACCGCGAGCGGGCGCCTCGCCTTCCCCGGCGCGTCGGTCGCCAACGCGACGGAGGGGCTCGCGCCGGGCGGGGAGGGGTCGTTCTCCTTCGTCGCCGCGCGCCCCGGCGCCTACCGCGTCGCCTGCCTCGTGCCGGGCCACGAGATCGCCGGGATGTGGGACCGCCTCGTGGTCACGGCGGGCGGGAAGCCGGCCATCGAGGGCGCGCGCGCGACGTGAGCCCGCGCCCGGTCAGGGCGCGGAGGAGCCGGCGCCGGCGGACGGGCCGTTGTCGGCGGACCGCTCGACGTGGCGGGCCAGCTGCTCGACGAAGTGGCGCGCGATGGCGGTGGCGACGTAGCGGCCCACCAGCCGGTCGATGACGAGGCCGAGCAGCCCGAGCGGCGGCCGGTAGCGGCCGTCGAGGACGAGCCTCGTGCGCCCCTCGCCCTCCGGGCGCACCTGGAGGTCGGCCTCCATCTCGGGGAACGAGCTCGCGAGGCGCGCCGCCCGCCACCGCAGCGAGATGGCGTCGCCCGCCGGCTGCGGGCTCGGCGTCCAGCACTCGATGCGGACCGGCACGGCGAGCCAGGGCACCCGGTCCGACAGCGGGAGGCGCACGACCGCCTCGTCGCCGCTCGTCTCGCCGTAGGCGAGGCGGATGAGCTCGGCCGGCCGGATGCGGATGATGCCCCCGAGCTCGCCGAGCGGGCGGTCCACGACGCGCGAGATGCGCAGCTCCTCGGCCTGGACGGGGCGCCACTCGACCGTCGTCGCCTCCGTCGGGCCCGATCGCCGCTCCCCGTCGCCGCCCGCACCCGCCGCCACGCCCTCACGCTAGAGCAACGCGCGCCGTGCCATCGCCTGCAGGCCTCACCGGGCGCGCGTGAAGCGGTGGACGGCTTCGAGGAGCTCGCGCGTCCTGGCCGCCGCGGCCGCCTCGTCGCCCGAGGCGAGGGCGCGCTCGACGCAGTGGTTCACGTGGTCGTCGAGGACCCTGACGGCGACCGCCTCGAGGGCGGTGGCCGCTGCGGCCACCTGGGTGAGGATGTCGATGCAGTAGCGGTCCTCGGCGACCATGCGCGCGATGCCGCGCACCTGGCCCTCGATGCGGCGCAGCCGCCGGAGGAGGGCGTCCTTGTCCGCGCCGTAGCCGTACGGCGGCGGGGGCGGCGGAGCCGTGGGGCGCCCGCCGGCGGCCGACGCGCTCACGAGCGCGCCGCCCCGGCACGAAAGCGCCGCAGGCGCAGCGAGTTCGCGACGACGAGGACGCTCGAGGCGGCCATCGCCGCCGCTGCGGCGATCGGGCTCACGACCCGGGCGAGCGCGAGGGGGATCGCCGCCACGTTGTAGGCGAAGGCCCAGAACAGGTTCGCCCGGATCGTGGCGAGGGTCCGCCTCGAGAGTCGGATGGCGTCGGCGACGGCGCGCACGTCCTTGCCGACGAGGGTGACGTCGGCGGCCTCGATGGCGACGTCGCTGCCGGTCGAGAGGGCGATGCCGAGGTCGGCCTGGGCGAGCGCCGGGGCGTCGTTCACGCCGTCGCCGACCATCGCGACGACCTCGCCCGCGTCCTGGAGGCGCGCGATCGCCGCGGCCTTGCCCTCGGGCCCCACCTCGGCGAGCACCCGCTCGACGCCCAGCTGCGCGGCGACGGCGTGCGCCGCCGGGGCGCTATCGCCGGTGAGCAGCACCGGCGTGAGCCCGAGCCGGCGGAGCTCGTCGAGCGCGTGCCGGCTCGTCGGCCGCACGCGGTCGGCCAGCGCGAGCAGGCCGGCCGGCACGCCGTCGACGGCGACGGCGACGACCGTGGCACCCTCGGCCTCGAGGCGGGACGCCGCCTCGGCGAGCGCCTCGGGGCGGCCCTCTCCCTCCCGCTCGAGCAGGCTCGGCCGGCCGACGACGACCGTCCGGCCGTCCACGAGGGCCTCGACGCCGAGCCCCGCGGTCGCCGCGAACGAGTCGGCGGGCGGGACGTCGCCGAGGCGCTCGCGCCCGTGGGCGGCGATGGCTCGGGCGATGGGGTGCTCGCTCGGGGCCTCGGCGGCGGCCGCCAGGCGCACGAGCGCCTCCTCGTCGAAGGAGGGCGCCGGCACGACCGCCGAGACGGCCATCGCCCCCTCGGTGAGCGTGCCGGTCTTGTCGAGGACCACCGTCGTCACCCTGCGGGCCTGCTCGAGGACCTCGGGTCCCTTGAGGAGGATGCCGAGCTCGCTGCCGCGGCCGGTGCCGACGCTGAGCGCGGTCGGCGTGGCGAGGCCGAGCGCGCACGGGCACGCGACGACGAGGACCGCGACCGCCACGGCGAGGGCCGCCGAGGCCGAGACGCCCCCGAGCAGGAGCCAGCCGAGGGCACCGAGCGCCGCGAGCGCGACGACGGCCGGCACGAACACCGCCGAGACGCGATCCGCGAGGCGCTGCACGGGGGCCTTCCCCGCCTGGGCCTGCGCGACGAGGCGGGCGATCTCCGCGAGGGTCGTCGCCGAGCCGACCCGGGTGGCCTCGACGACGAGGCGGCCCGACGTGTTCAGCGTGGCGCCGGCGACCTCGTCCCCGGGGCCGACCTCGACGGGGACGGCCTCGCCGGTGAGGATCGAGCGGTCGATCGCCGAGGTGCCCGAGACGACGACCCCGTCGGTCGCAACCTTCTCGCCGGGGCGCACGACGAAGCGGTCGCCGACGGCGAGCTCGGCGATCGGTACGAGGACCTCGCGCCCGGCGCGCAGCACCCTGGCCTGCTTCGCGCCGAGCTCGAGGAGGCGCCGCACCGCCTCGCTCGCCCGGCGTCTGGCCTTGGCCTCGAGGAGGCGGCCGACCAGGATGAGGGAGGTGATCGCCCCGGCCGTGTCGAAGTAGACGCTCGCCGGGATGCCCGCCGCGACCACGACGACCGACCAGCTCCACGCCGCCAGCGTGCCGAGCGAGACGAGCGTGTCCATCGTCGCGACGCCGTGGCGGGCGTTGGCGAGCGCGGCGGCGTGGAAGGGCCAGCCGGCGTAGAAGACGACGAGGGTCGCGAGCGCGAGCGAGACCCACTGCCATCCCGGCGGGCGCGCGCCGGGGACCCAGGCGAGCACGGCGAGGGGGACGGTGCCGGCCACGGCCGTCGCGAGGCGCGCGAGGTAGGGGCGGGCGGGGTCCCCGGTCGTCGCGACCTCGACCGGCGTCGCGCCGTAGCCGGCGGCCTCGACCGCGGCGATGAGGTCGCCGAGCGCGGCGCGCGTCGGGTCGAAGGTGACCGCGGCGTGCTCGGTCGCGAGGTTGACGCTCGCGCGCACGCCCTCGAGCTTGTTGAGCCGACGCTCGATGCGGGCCGCGCACGACGCGCAGGTCATCCCCGAGATGGCGAGCTCGACCCGCTGGTCGGCGGTGCGGCTCGGGACGGGGGCGAGCGTGTCGGTCACTCGGCCTTGTAGCCGGCCGCCACGATGGCGGCGCGCAGCGCCGTGTCGTCGAGGCGGGCGCCGCTCACCGTCACGAGCTTCGCCTCGAGGTCGACCTCCACGCCGTCGACGCCGGCCTCGGCGCGAAGCGCCGACGACAGCGCCGCCCGGCAGTGCTCGCAGCTCATCCCGGGGACCCGGTAGGTGATCGTCTCGGCCATGGCACCTCCCTCCGCCGCCCAAGCATACCCCACCCCCGTATATGTCGGGCGGGTGCCGCCCGCGGGCGCGCGGGCGGGCATGGCAGCGTGGGCGCGCGTGCAGCCGGTAGCGTGGCGGCGCCGTGTACCTCAAGTCGCTCACCTTGAAGGGCTTCAAGTCCTTCGCCGACCCGACGACGATCGAGCTCGAGCCCGGCATCACGGTCGTCGTCGGCCCGAACGGCTCGGGCAAGTCGAACGTCGTCGACGCGGTCGCCTGGGTGCTCGGCGCGCAGGGTCCGCGCGTCGTGCGCTCGGCGCGCATGGACGACGTCATCTTCGCCGGCAGCGCGAAGCGGCCCGCGCTCGGGCGGGCCGAGGTCTCGCTCACGATCGACAACGCCTCGCGCCGCCTGCCGATCGACTTCACCGAGGTCACCGTGACCCGCACGCTGTTTCGCAGCGGCGAGAGCGAGTACGCGATCAACGGCGTGCCGTGCCGCCTCCTCGACGTCCAGGAGCTCTTCTCGGACACCGGCGTGGGCCGCCAGCAGCACGTGATCGTCGGCCAGGGCCAGCTCGACGCCGTGCTGCAGGCTCGGCCGGAGGAGCGCAGGATGGTGATCGAGGAGGCGGCCGGCGTCCTCAAGTACCGCCGCCGGCGCGAGCGCGCCGAGCGGCGCCTCGAGGCGAGCGAGGCCTCCCTCGCGAGGGTGCAGGACCTCCTCCGCGAGGTCCGGCGCCAGCTGAAGCCGCTCGAGCGCCAGGCCGAGGCGGCCCGCCGTCACGACGAGCTCGCCGCCGAGCTGCGAGCGCTGCGGGTCCACCTCGCGGGCCGGGAGCTCCTCGAGCTCGCCGGGCGCCTCGAGGCGGCGCGCGCCGAGGCCGACGAGACGGCGGCCGAGCTCGAGCGCACCGAGGGCGAGCTCGAGGCGCTCGAGGCGCGGCTCGCGACGCTCGAGGACGCCCTCGCCGAGGGCGACGTCGACGAGACGTCCGCCCTCCTCGCGCGCCTCGACCGCCTCGGCGAGCGCGCCCGGGGGCTCGCGGCGCTCGCGACGGAGCGACGACGCGCCCTCGCCGCGCTCTCGCGGGCCTACGAGGACGCCGGTGGGCTGCGCGACCTCGAGGCCGAGCTCGCGGCGGTGCGCGCCGAGCTCGTGCAGGTGGAGGCGGACGCCGCCTCGCTCGAGCCGGAGTGGCAGGACCTCGGCCGCCAGGAGGCCGCGCTCGCCGAGGCGCTCGAGGCGCACCGCCTCGCCGAGGCCGAGGCGGGGGACCTCTCGACCGGGGAGACGGCCGCCCGGCGCGCCGCGGCGTCGGAGCTGCGCGCCGAGCTGGCGGGCCTGCGGGAGGCCCAGGCGCGTACGGCCGAACGCGCCGGCGCGCTCGCGGCCCGGGCCGACGAGCTCGCCGGGCTCGCCGAGGCGGCTCGCGCCGCGCTCGAGGCGCTTGCTCCCGAGCTCGACCGGGCGGTGGCCGCCGAGCGCGAGGCGTCGGCGCAGGAGGCGAGCGCCGCGGCCGGCGAGCTCGAGGCGGCGGCGGCGCTGCGCGGCGCCGACGAGGAGCGCCTCGCGACCCGGGGCCGCGTCGAGGCGCTCGAGCAGGCGCTCGCCGAGGCGCACGCCCGCGCCGGCCTCGCGCGCCTGGCCGACGCGCCGGGCGTCCTCGGCACGCTCGTCGACCTCGTCGAGGTCGACGAGCGGGCGCTGCACGCCTTCGAGGCGGCCGCCGAGGGGGTGCTCGACGCCGTCGTGGTGCGCGACGCGTCGGCGGCTCGAGCCGCCCTTGAGCGCCTCCGATCGACCGGCGCGAGCGGCGCCGTCGTGCCCCTCGGCGGCCTGGCGGCGCGCCGGGCCCCGGCCGGGCCGCCCCCGCCGGGCACCGTCGCGCTGCGCGGGCTCGTGCGTGGCGGCGACCCGGCGCTCGAGGCGCTCCTCGACGAGCTCCTCGCCGGCGTGTGCCTGTGCGACGCGGGCTTCGCGGCCGCGCTCGAGGTGGCGGGGCGCGCGCCGACGTGGACGGTGGTGACCTCGGAGGGGGACCGGTTCTCGCCGCTCGGCTGGCGGGTCGGGGCGGGTAGCGCCGGCGCGACGCGCGCCGCGCTCGAGGCGGCGCGACGGCGTCTCGAGGCCGCGACCGGGCGGGCGCGCGAGGCCGCGGCGGCGCACGAGCGGGCGAGGGAGCGGCTCGAGCGGGCACGCCGGGCGGCGAGCGAGGCGACCCGCCACCTCGACCGGCTCGCCGCGGAGCAGCGCCGCCACCTCGAGGCGCTCGAGCGCTCGGGAGAGCTCCTCGCCGCGGTGCGCGCCGAGGAGGAGGCCGCCCGGGCGGCGCAACGCTCCGGCGAGGAGGCCGTCGCGGCGCTCTCGGGGCGCCTCGCCGAGGCCGAGCGCGGCCTCGCCGAGCTCGAGGGGCTCGAGGAGGCCCGGCTCGCCAGGGCGCGCCAGGCCGCCGAGGCACGGCGCGCGCTCGACGCCCGGGTGCGTGCCCTCGGCGCCCTCCGACGGGACCTCGAGGTGCGCGCCGCGGCGCTCGAGGAGCGCCGCTCGCTGCTTCGAGCGCGCGAGGCGGCCTGCGTGGGTCAGCTCGCCGAGCGCTCGGCCGAGCGCGAGCGGGCCGCGGCTCGCCGCGACGAGCACCGGCGCGACGATGCACGCCTCGCCGCCCTGCTCTCGTCGCTCGACGCCCTCGAGGCGCGCGCCGGGGCGGCGCGCGCCGTCCTGGCGGAGCGCCACGAGGCCGCCGTCGCCGCCCTCGCGGCCCGCCGCCAGCGTCTCGCCGACCTGCGCGCCGAGCGGGCGCGCCTCGAGGCGGCGCTCGCGACGGCGCGCGCGCGTCGTCAGCGCCTCGAGGTCGAGCAGACCGAGGCCCGGGTGCGGCGGGAGGCGGCCGTCGAGACGCTGCGGCGCGAGCTCGGCGTCGAGCCGGACGACGCGCTCGCGGCGCCCTGCCCCGAGCTCCCCGAGGGCACGGACGCCCCGGGTCGCTGCCGGGCGCTCGAGGCCGCGCTCGCCGCCCTCGGGCCGGTGAACCCGCTCGCCGCCGAGGAGCTCGCCGCGCTGGGCGAGCGCCACGCCTTCCTCGAGTCCCAGCTCGAGGACGTCCGGCGGGCGCGACGCGAGCTGAACGAGGTCATCGCGGCGATCGACGCCGAGATCGTCGAGGCCTTCGCCGCCGCCTACCGTGACGTCGAGGCGAACTTCGCCGCGCTCGTCTCGACGCTCTTCCCGGGCGGGACCGGCCGGGTGCACCTCACGAGCCCCGAGGACCTCCTGTCGACCGGCGTCGAGCTCGAGGTCCGCCCGGCTGGGCGGACGGTGCGCCGGCTGTCGCTGCTGTCGGGCGGGGAGCGCTCGCTCGCCGCGCTCGCCTTCCTCTTCGCCGTCTTCCGGAGCCGGCCCTCCCCCTTCTACCTCCTGGACGAGGTCGAGGCCGCGCTCGACGACGTCAACCTGGCGCGCTTCCTCGCGCTGCTCGAGGAGTTCCGCGCCGAGGCGCAGCTCGTCATCGTGAGCCACCAGAAGAAGACCATGGAGATCGCCGACGCCCTCTTCGGCGTCTCGATGCAGCCGGGCGGGTCGACGAAGGTGGTGAGCGAGCGGCTGCGGCGCCCGAGGGGCGCGCCCGAGGTCCTCGAGCAGGCGGAGGTCTCGTGACGATCCTCGTCATCGCGATCGTCCTCGCCGTCCTCGTCGTCCTCGCCGCGACCGGCGGGGTCGTCGCGCTGCGCCGGCGCCGGCCCCGGGCAGCGCCAGCGCCGCCTGGCCCGCCGGCGCCGCCAGCCGAGGTGGCCGCTGGCGAGCCGCCGCGGCTCGCCGAGCGGGTCGGCGCGGCTCGCCAGGCGCTCGGCGCCTCGCTCGCCGCGCTCCGCCGGCGCGAGCGCGTCGACGAGGCGGCCTTCGCGGAGCTCGAGGAGGCGCTCATCCTGGCGGACGTCGGCCTCCCGACGACGAGGCGCCTGCTCGACCGCCTGCGCGAAGCGGTGCGCGCCGGCCGGGTCGGCGCGGAGCCGAAGGCCCTCCTCGACGCGCTGCGCGAGGAGGTGGTGGCCCTCTTCGCGGGCGAGGACCGCTCGCTGTCGCTCGAGGGCGCGCCCGCGGTGTGGCTGTTCGTCGGCGTGAACGGCGCGGGGAAGACGACGTCGATCGGCAAGGTCGCGGCGCGCCTCGCACGTTCCGGGCGCTCGGTCGTGCTCGCGGCCGGCGACACGTTCCGCGCCGCGGCGGGGGATCAGCTGACCCTGTGGTCGGAGCGGACCTCGAGCGAGATCGTGCGGGGGGCCGACGGGGCGGATCCCTCCTCGGTGATCTTCGACGCGATCCAGCACGCGGCGGCCCGCGGCGCCGACGTCGTCCTCGCAGACACGGCCGGCCGCCTCCACACGAAGGTCAACCTCATGGAGGAGCTGCGCAAGGTGCGCCGGGTAGCCGACCGCCCGCCCGGCAAGGTGTCCGAGGTCCTCCTCGTCATCGACGCCACGACCGGCCAGAACGGCCTGGCCCAGGCGCGCGAGTTCAGCGAGGCGGTCGGGGTGACCGGCGTCGTCCTCACGAAGCTCGACGGCTCGGCGAAGGGCGGGATCGTGCTCGCGATCCGCGCCGAGCTCGGCATCCCGATCAAGCTCGTCGGCCTCGGCGAGCGAGCCGAGGACCTCGTCGACTTCGACCCCGGCGAGTTCGCCGCCGCGCTCCTCGGCTGAGGCACAGCGGCCCCTGGTCGAGCGCCGGGTAACCTGTCCCTCGCATGTTCGAGACCCTCGCCGATCGCTTCGACCAGATCTTCACGCGCCTTCGGGGCCGCGGCCGGCTCGCCGCGGCCGACGTGGACGAGGCGCTGCGCGAGATTCGGGTCGCCCTCCTCGAGGCGGACGTCCACCTCGACGTCGTGCGCGACCTCGTCGCCGCGATCCGCGAGCGCTGCACGGGGGCGGAGCTCTCGAAGAGCCTGAGCCCGGCCCAGCAGGTGGTGAAGGTCGTCAACGAGGAGCTCACCGCCGTCCTCGGCGGCGAGGCCTTCCGCCTCACCTTCGCCTCGCGTCCGCCGACGGTGATCCTGCTCGCCGGCCTCCAGGGGTCGGGCAAGACGACGGCCGCCGCCAAGCTCGCTCGTTACCTGCGCCAGCAGGGCCGGCACCCGCTGCTCGTCGGCGCCGACCTCCAGCGGCCGGCCGCCGTCGAGCAGCTGCGCGTCCTCGGTCGCGACGCGGGCGCGGCGGTGTTCAGCGAGCCGAGCGACCCCGTCACGGTCGCGCGCCGGGGGGTCGCGGAGGCAGAGCGCGTCGGCCGCGACGTCGTGGTCATCGACACCGCGGGCCGGCTCGCCGTCGACGAGGCGCTCATGGACGAGGTGCGGCGCGTCGCCGAGGCGGTTCGCCCCCACTACCGCTTCCTCGTGCTCGACGCCATGGCCGGCCAGGACGCCCTGCGCACCGCCATCGCCTTCCACGAGTCCCTCGACCTCGACGGGGTCATCCTCACGAAGCTCGACGGCGACGCGCGCGGCGGCGCCGCCCTCTCGGTGAAGAAGGTGCTCGGCCGTCCGATCGCCTTCGTCTCGACCGGCGAGAAGGTCGCGGACTTCGAGCAGTTCCACCCCGACCGCATGGCGAGCCGCATCCTCGGGATGGGGGACGTGCTGACCCTCATCGAGCGCGCCGAGCGTGCCTACGACGCGCAGGTCACGGCCCGCGCCATGGAGCGCCTGCAGGCCGGGCGCTTCACCCTCGACGACTTCCACGAGCAGCTCCAGCAGATGAAGCGGCTCGGTCCCCTGAAGAGCGTGATCGGGATGCTCCCCGGGCTGCCGAAGGAGCTGAAGGACGCGCCGATCGACGATCGCGACGTGACGCGCGTCGAGGCGATCATCCGCTCGATGACGCCCGAGGAGCGCGACGACCCGACGATCATCAACGGCTCGCGCCGGGCGCGCATCGCGGCAGGCAGCGGGACGACGGCGACCGACGTGAACAACCTCCTGCGCCAGTTCAAGGAGATGCAGCGGCTCATGCGCTCCTCGGGCCTCGCCGGGCTGGCGCGAGGCGGGAGGCGCGGCGCCAAGCGCAAGAAGGGCGGGCGGACGAGCGCCTCGCTGAAGGGCGCCGGGCGCTGAGGCCGGGCGCGGACGAAGACCGGGAGACAGAAAGGACGCCAGGTGGCCGTGAAGCTCCGCCTCATGCGGATGGGCAAGACCAAGCAGCCGACCTATCGCATCGTCGCAGCCGACAGCCGCTCCCCGAGAGACGGTCGCTTCATCGAGATCGTGGGCACCTACGCGCCGCGCGCGGAACCGTCGGCGATCGACGTCGACTCGACGAAGGCGCTCGCCTGGCTCGCCAAGGGCGCGCAGCCGACGGACACGGTGCGCAGGCTGCTCGAGATCGCAGGCGTGTGGGGAGAGTTCACGGCGCGCCGCCGCCCGGGGACGGCGTCGACCGAGGTCTCGCACGCTCCGGACGTTGGGCGGTGAGGGACGGCCGATGAGCGACGACGCAACCCTCGGCGAGGGTCGGGCCAACGCGACCTTCGAGGAGCCGGACTTCTCCGGGCTCGCGGCGCACGACGAGCTGGACGAGGACGCGGGGAACCGCCTCGCCGGTGGGACCGCACGCTCGGTGCTCGAGCACGTGGCCCGGTCGATCGTCGACGAGCCCGACGCGGTCGTCGTCGAGGTCGAGGAGGCGCGCGGGGGCCTCAGGCTCTCGCTCCACGTCGCCCCCTCCGACATGGGGCGGATCATCGGCAAGCGCGGCCGGGTCGCGCAGGCGATGCGCGCCCTCGTGCGCGCGGCGGCGTCGCGCGAGGGGACGGACGCGACCGTCGACATCGTCGACTAGGACGAGGCGACCTGCTGCCGACGGCCGGACCCGGCCTCCTCGCGCCCGGGACGCCGTCCCCGGCGACCGATCGGCGCACGAGCGCCAGGCTCGGCCTCGCGAGCGCTCGGTCGCGCTCGACGACCCGGTCAGACCCCCCGCCGTGCGCCGGCCCGCCTCGGCCGGCCGGGGCCAGGCGGCCCCGGCCGTTCAGCCGTCCTGCAGCAGCCCGATGGGGTTGCCGTCAGGATCGGCGAGCGTCGCGACGCGCCGTCCCCCGCCGACCTCGCGCGGCGCTTCCTGGACGCTCGCGCCAGCGGCGCGGAGCTCGGCGAGCTTCGAGTCGATGTCCGCCACGTGCCAGTACGCGACGGGCGTGGCCGGCGCCTGCGGCGTGCCGCGGGGGACGAGCCCGACGTGCTGGCCTGCCGCGTCGAAGCCGACGTAGTAGGGCGAGTCGACCTGGGGAGGCGCGCCGAGCAGGGCGGTGAAGACGGCCTTCGCCGCAGCGAGGTCGGCGACGGGGTAGAGGACGGTCTTGATGCCTTCGATGGGTGCTCCGCTCACGGTCCCTCCTCCGGTCGGGCGTGCTGCCGGACCGCTCGGTTCATCGGCGCGTCCGGTGCCCGTGGTGCGATTCGTGGCAGGTCGGCCGCCCGGTGCCACCCTATACCCGCGCCCGCCGTGCCCTCCGAGGCGGCGTCCGCCGCTGCGGTGGGATCGAGCACGACCTCGCGACGACCCCGCGGCAGCCGACGCGCGCCGCCGGACCGGACGACGGGCGCCCGTCGGTGGGCACCCGAGCCGAGCGGCCGTCACCGCGGGCCCGGGCCCCTGCCGGGGCGCACCGCCCGACGTTCGCGATCAGGCCCGGCCGTGCGCAGGATGGTGGTGAGCGGCCGCGCCGATCCCTGCTCCCTCGGGCTCCCCCGTGGCGCGCGACGGGTGGAGGAGGGGCGGTGGCGCCGGGAGCTCCGGGAGCTTCCCGGTCGCGTGCCATCCCTTCGTGGCGTCCCAGGCGATCGCGTCGGGGAAGAGCTCCTCGCCCGCCCGGACGGCTGTCTCGACGAGGATCTGCTCGCACTCGGGGGCGACCTGCGCGGGCAGGCCGTAGCTGCGGCAGGCGTAGTCGGCCTCGTAGCCGCCGTAGGGGTACTCGGCAGCGGTCGGGAAGTACGAGACGATGCCGTTCGTGTAGCCGAGGTAGAGCGTCGGAACGCCCGGCGCCCGCTCCTTCACCGCCATCCCGATCTCGGTGAAGATCTCGCCCGGCCCGGTCGCGATGAGCCCGTCGCCGATCCTGACCGCGTTGACCCAGCCCTCGGTTGCTCTCGGAGCGGTCCCGTCCCGGAGTGCACGCTCCACCTTGCGGGCCCACCCCGCGTGGTACCACGCGACCTTGATCCTTCCGGCGTCGCCGCTCGCCCGAGCCGCCTCGAGCTCGGCGTCGGCGGCCTGCCGCTGCGCGGCGACCTCGTCGAGCGAGGGGAGCGGGAGCAGCGGGAACGTGACGCGCCGGCGTGTCGCGGCGAGGAGGGGCGCCTCGGCAGCCTCCTCCTGCCTGCGGTACGCGGAGATCGGCGTCACCGAGCCGTCGTCCTGCCGGACGATCCGGACCGGTGCCGACGGCCGGTCCGCGACGGCGTGGAGCGCTTCGAGGGCCAGCCGCCGGCCCATGCGCTCGGCCTCCCGTTCGTCGTCGGTGAACGCCACGCGGGGCAGCACGTTGCCGCCGGCCGCCTGCAGGAAGACGCACTCCCCCCCGGTGATGCGCCGTACCAGCTCCCGAAGCGGCCCCGGGTAGTCCGCCGAGTAGACGGACATGTCGAAGCCGGTCGTGACGGGGTGGCACCCGTAGGCGACGACGGTCGCGATTGCCGAGTCGTCGGGCCGGCGCGCCTGGAGGACGCCGACGTGGTTGTCGACGAGGTTGTCGGGGTTCCACCCGAGGATCGTCCGGCCGCCGACGCGCTCGCGGCGGTTCACGGCGAGGTCGGCCTCGCCGAGCCCCCACACGACGCGCGCCGGCTCGAGCCGCTCGAACGCCAGCCGGCAGACGGAGACGACCTTGTCCTGGAGGACGTCGGCGAACGAGCGGACGCGCGCCTCGCGGCGCGCGTCCGGCTCGCCGAGGAGCTCGCCGGCCCAGCCGCTGCCCGGGGGGGCGAGGTGCGTGTGGCTCCAGTTGAGGACGACGCCGGCCGGGTCGGCGCCGGTCGCGTCGACCACGCGATCGATCAGGTCGCTGACCTCCGGCTCGCCGACCCCGATCACGTCGACGCCGCAGAGAATCACGCGCCTGCCGTCGGCGTCGAGAGCGATCGCGCTCGTCTCGAGCGGCCACGCGCCGTAGCCGGTGGCGGGCAGGCGCTGGCGGACGAAGCCGATCATCGGCAGGCCGAGGGGCGGCTCGAGCGCGAGGCGCGCCGCGCCGGCGTAGAGCGTCATGAGGGCACCTCCTTGCGGATCGGGCGGGAATCGTCGAGTTCCGGTGCGCGAGAGGATCTGCCGTGGCCGATCGCGCAGCCTGCGCCGGCAGCCATCATCGCCCGGGATGCCCGTGCGACCCGAGCGCGCCATCGCGCGACGGCTCGTCGAACGGGGTGGGATCGAGGAAGCGGCCGAGCACGTTGGCCGTGACCCGCCGGACGTCGTTGCGGTAGCCGTTCACGGGCAGCGAGCCTGCCCAGGCGATCGACCCGACGGAGAAGACCGCACCGCCCGAGGGGAGGGAGAAGAAGACGATGTCCGCCCGCACCGGCTCGGGTTCGTCGTCGCTGGCCGGCGGGACCTTGTCGGACCATGACTCGAGCATGTTGTCGAAGTTGTTCGAGTGCGCGAACGACGTCGCGAGCCGGACGGCGTGGCGAGGCGTGCCGAGGCTCGGGGCGGCCCGGTCGATCTCGTAGCCGGCCGCCCCGCCCGCGAGCAGCCCGGTCTGACCGAAGACCTCTCCGCGCACGCCCTCGAAGGCGAAGCCGCACGCCTCTGGTACCGGGAGGCGGCGGTAGGGGCGAGACTCGTCGAAGCCCATCGTGACGTAGGTCGAGCCCGACAGGCGCGCCGGCGGGCGGCCGACCTTCTGCAGCTCCCCGCCAGGTGCCGGGTTGACGTTGTACACGGACTCGCTGTAGTCCACGGTCCACAGCGTCTTCGCACCGGGCCGCCGGACCTCGACCGTGCCCGTGCGTTCGGGGTGGAACTCGGCGTTCCAGTAGAAGGCGTTGCCGCCGAGCACCATCAGCCGTCCGCCGCTGCGGACGTAGTCCTCGAGGGCGTCGAGCATCCTCCAGCTGTAGTACTCGGGGTGGGTCGCGACGATCGTGACGGCGTAGCCGTCGAGCGCGGCGGGTCCCTCGCGGTGCAGGTCCTCGTCGGTGAGGACGTCGAAGGGGACGCCCTCGTGCTCGAGCCAGTCGACGAGCAGGAGGTCGAGGCAGAACTTGTAGATGCGGCCTCTCGGCCGGAAGTTCGTGACGGGCCGGCGGAGCGAGGAGTACAGCACCGCGCTGCCGTCGCGGTGGACGTCGTAGGTCGACCTCCCGAGCTCGGGCAGCTCGAGCAGGAGCAGGTCCGTGTCGTCGAGGACGATGAGGCGCCCCTGGTTCATCTCGTTGAAGGGGGCCCGGACCCGCAGGTGCATGTTGGCGTAGGCGGCGTACGTCGCGGTCGGCACGAGGTAGGCGACGCGGTTGCGCCGCGCGCGTGGTCGGACGAAGAAGGGCACCCGCCACTCGTGGCGACCGGCGACGAGGCGGAGCGCGTAGCAGCCGCTCGGCCAGTCGGGCGGCACCGTGAGCACGTGGGTCGCGTCCCAGCCGGCGTCGGCGAGGTCGTCCTCGTGGAAGTGCACCGCCGCGTACTGCTCGGGCGCGGCGCGCCAGTCGATCTGGGAGCCGTCCCAGTTCGAGCTCTTCACGGCCCGCGCCGGCAGCTGGTGCGCCGAGGCCCCGTGGCCGTTGCCGCTCGCGTCCGCGACGTGCTCGGTGTCGGCGATGCCGTGGGCGAAGTCCCAGTCGAGGAGCGCGGCGCCCACCTCTTCGTTCGGACCGCCGCGCGCGACGCGCTCGGTCGCGGTGGCGTCGAGGCGCTGCGTGAAGAGCGTGAGGCGCTCCACCTTGCCGTTGAAGTGGTTGCACGCCGGGGCCACGCCCGGAACCCCGGGCGCGTTCGCCTGCGCCCCCAGGACCACCCGGAAGTCTGCTAGCGCCTCGTCGCCTTGCGTCGAGCCGGCCAGCGTGCCGACGGTCGCGTCCGCCGACCAGTCGAGCTCGAGGCCGCGGTCGCCCCGGGCCCGAGCGTGCAGGGCGGCGCCGCCCGAGGCCAGGTCGACCTCGCAGACGACGCCCGCCCAGGCACCAGCGACGAGCGGCGCGTCGAGCCTGGCCGTCACGCCGTGCGCGACGAGCTCGAGGGCGAGCGTCCCGTCCTCGACGTAGAGCAGGACGCGCTGGGTCTCGGCCTCGAGGTCGAGCACGGTCTGGCGATGGGGGGCGTCCGGGAGGGTCGGGAGGATCCCGAGCCGGAACGAGAAGGTGGCCGGCAGGGGCACGCGGGCGTCGCTGCAGAGGTAGGAGCCGGGGTGGATCGGCTGGCGGCGACCGTCGTACCCGCCGCTGAGCGCGCAGTCGACGACCTCCTCGCGAAACGGCGGACCGTCCGGCCCGACGTCCGGACAGTGGAGGCGCACGACGTCGGCCCGGTAGCGAGGGGCGTCGCAGCTGACGCAGAACGAGATCTGATCGCCGGCGACGACGCTCTGGGCGCTGGCGTAGGCGAGGAGCGGCAGGCGACCGCTCGTGGTCGTCGCCACGCCCGCCACGGGCTCGACCTGATCCTCGAGGGGCCAGCTGCCGAAGAGCTCCCGCCAGCGGACCTCGAACACGTAGCGCTCGGCTGCCAGGAGGTCCCTGAAGGTGCGGCCGCTCAGCTCGATCGGCAGGAGCGAGGGCTCCGGGCCGAGGCGCGCGAGCTCCCAGACGCGGTGCGGCTCGCGCACGTAGAGGAAGTGCTTGCCCGCGTCGGGCGCCGAGCGCATGACGTTCAGGAGGTACTGCAGGTCGGGCGTGTGGCTCCCGAATGGGCGGGCGAGGAACTCCTCGGCGAGGTCCCGCCGGCTGCCGTGGATGCCGCGGCGCTCGAGGGCTTCCCTGCGCTGGCGCACCTATCAGCTCCTCGTGGCGACGAGCCGCAGGGCGGCGTCGTGGTTGGCGCGCGAGCGCTGCGGCGGGAGGCCGAGGGTGGCGCCACGTCGTCGCCCGGCGGCGATCGCGCTGCGAGCTGCCACGGCTACCCGCTTCGCGCCGGGAGGCTCAGGTAGGTGGGGACGCCGCGGTCCAAGGTCATCCGGACCTCGAGGCGCGCCGCCCCGTGCAGCACGTGGCCCCAGGCGTCCTCCCACGAGCAGGGCTCCCGGACCACCTCGAGCACGACCATCGTCGCGGGGGAGCCGGGCCTGAGCGACGCGAGGCTGTCCCGACCGATGGCGCGCGCCGGCGCGATCGTCGCGAGGCGGACGAGGTCGCGCACGTCGCAGCCGAGCGCCAGGAACCGTGAGAGCACCTGCGGGAGGCCCGTGACGCGGTCCGCGCTGTACGCATGGAGGTCCGAGCTGATCGTGTCCGGCCCGAAGCCGTGCGAGAGCATCGCCGCCGCGACCGACGCGTCGAAGGATCGCGCGCCGTGGCCGACGTCGAAGAGCACGCCGCGCTCTCGGGCCGCAACGGCCTCCGGGATCGGCCGGCCCGCGTCGTCGACGAGGCGGTTGCCGAACCCCGTGAAGCAGTGCGTGAGGATGTCGCCGGCCCGCAGCTGGCCGAGGACCTCGGCGATACCCGGAGGCTGCTCGGCGACGTGCACCATGAGCGGCACACCGAGGCGATCCGCGGCCTCCCGAGCGATGCGCAGCGGTGCCAGCCCGTTGGTTCCGACCGCGTCCGCCGACGCCCTGACCTTGATGCCGACGAGCACGTCGGCGTGGCGCTCGAAGCAGCGGAGGCACTCGTCGAGCGAGCAGTAGCGCAGGTCGTTGCACTCCCCGGCCAGACGGATGCTCGTCGTCCCGATCGTCGAGACGTTGAGGAAGGCGAGAACCTGACCGCGTGCCGGCTCGATGCAGGCGCGACGGAAGGCGTCGAAGAGGTGCGCTCCTGCGCTCCCAGCGTCGACGAAGGTGGTCGTGCCCGCGGGCGGACCGTAGCGGCCGGCGTCGACGCCCAGGTCCTGGCCCGCGAAGACGTGGGCATGGAGATCGACCAGGCCCGGCGCGACGATGCACCCCGTCGCGGCGACGGTGCGCGCCGCCAGAGCAGGGTCGATGGAGGGCGCGACGTCGAGGATTCTGCCGCCGGCGATCGCGACGTCGCACGGCGCGTCGACGCCGCGTGCGGGATCGATGACCCGGCCACCGCGGACGAGGAGGTCAGCGAGCACTGCGGGCCGCGCCGTTCGCGGCGCGCGGCGCACCGGGCCGGCCGCCTCGCCCGAGGCTCGGGCGTGCCCGGCACCGGTCCCCCTCGTACCTCGCCTCGGTGCCCTCGCGCGACGTCACGCGCCGACGATGGAGCGGACGAGCCGTTCCGTGTCGAACTCTCCCCGCCGCAGGTCGTCGACCTTGACCCCGTGGCGCATCACGACGACGTGATCGGCGAGGTCGACGACGTGGCTCATGACGTGGCTGATCATGACGACCGCGATGCCGCGGGCGACCGCCTCTCTCACCAGGCCGAGCACCGCGCCCGCCTCCTTCACGCCGAGCGCGGCGGTCGGCTCGTCCATCACGAGCACCTGGCTCGCCCAGAAGATGGCGCGGGCGATGGCGATCGTCTGGCGCTGTCCGCCGGACATGCGCCCGACGGGAACCCCGCGCAGGCGCGGGATGCGGATCTGCAGGTCGCGCAGCTGCCGCCGGGCGAGCTCGGTCATCTCCCGGTCGGCGAGGCGCCGCAGGAAGGGCAGGTGGAAGGCCGGGCGCACCATCTCGCGGCCGAGGAAGAGGTTCTCGACGACGTCGAGGTTCGGGGCGAGGGCGAGCTCCTGGTAGACGGCCTCGACGCCGGCCAGCCGCGCCTCGAGGGGATCGGTGAAGGACACCGGCTTGCCGAAGAGGAACAGCTCCCCGCTGTCGGGCTTGAGGGCGCCGGTGAGGATCTTGGCGACCGTGGACTTCCCGGCCCCGTTGTCGCCGACGATGGCGAGGAGCTCGCCGCGAGCGACCTGCAGGGAGACGTCGCGGCACGCCTCGACGGGTCCGTAGCGCTTGGACAGGCCTCGAGCCTCGAACACGACCTGGCCGTCGGCATCCCCGAGGGCACCGACGGCGCCGGCGGGCGCGGTGTGGTCGCTCGCCGTCATACGAAGGTCGACTGCTGGCTACGACGACGGTACTCGTCGACGACCACCGCCACGAGGAGCGCCCCCCCCTGCGTCACGTACTGCCAGGAGATCGGCACGTTCTCGAGCAGGAGGCCGTCCAGGACGACGCCGAGCAGGACCACGCCGAGGAAGGAGCCGAAGACCGAGCCGGACCCACCGCCGAGCGCGGTGCCGCCGATGATGACCGCGGCGATGACCGTGAGCTCGACGCCGAAGGCTTCCTGCGAGTTGCCCGAGCCGGTGTAGCCAGCGAGGACGATGCCGCTGATCGCGGAGAACAGCCCGCTCAGCACGTACACGATGAGCCGCTGGCGGGCCACGTTGACGCCAGCGAGGCGCGCCGCGGACCCGTTCGGCGTGCCGCCGATCGCCCTCACCTGCAGGCCGAAGCGAGTACGAGAGAGGATCCAGCCGGTGACGAGGAACGAGACGATGACGAGGATCCCCGGGACGGGCACGTGCAGGACCATGCCGCGACCGAACTCGACGAAGGTTCGGTTCGTGATCAGGATGTCGCCTGCCGCGCCGCCGCCGGCGAGGTAGGACGCCCCGTAGAGCAGGAACTGGGTCGCGATCGTGGCGATGAGCGCGTTGATGCCGATACGCACGATGACCAACCCGTTGACCAAGCCGATGCCGAGCCCGACCGCCAGGGTGATGGCGATCGCGGCCCACCAGGCGAGGTGGTACTGGGACATCAGCTGCGCCGCGATGACCGTGCTCAGCGACATGTTGGCGCCGATCGACAGATCGATACCGCCCGCGATCAGCACGATCGTGGTGATCGAGGCGCAGATGCCGATGTAGGCCTGGGCACGCACGATGTTCGCGACGTTGCCTGCGGTGGCGAAGTAGGGGCTGAGCAGGGAGAAGGCAACGCAGACGGCGACGATCGCGACGAGGAGCCCCGCCCAGTTGGCGTGGTAGAGGAGGCCGACGGTTCGCCGCAGCAGCGGCTGAGGAGCTTCGGCGTCCTCAGCCGCTGCTGCGCTCGGCTCCGGCAGACCGACGGGAGCTTGGACCGTCATCTCGTTCGCACCGCAGGCAACCGCACCTCTGGGTCCCTGTCCCTGGCCGACGCGTGGAGCCGCGATCCGGCCTGCTCAGCTGCCGCGGCTGTAGACCCGCGTGAGCGAGAACACCTCGGTCGGGACGGGGCGACCCGCGAGGATGTCCTCGGCCATCGGGACGAGGATCCTACCGGCGGTGGCGTAGCCGATGTTGACCGAGGCCTTGAAGGCGCTCCCCGGACCCATCGCCGCGAGACCGATGGACTCGACGCCGACGCCGACGATCGCCGACCCAGTGGCGCGCCCGGCGGTCTCGAGCGCCTCGTTGTAGCCGACGCCGTTGATATCGGAGATCGAGCAGCCGAGGACGTGCTGGACCGAGGGGTGGGCAGTCAGCCACGACGCCGCGGCCGACTCGGTGAGCGGGGTCGTGCTCGACGTGATCGCCTCGGCGGAGGTCTGCAGTCCTGGCATCAGCTTCCTCAGCGTGGCGAAGCAGTCGGTGACGCGCTCGTTGATCGCCGCGAGGGCGGGGATGACGACGCCGAACGCCTCGGTGCCCGAGGCCTTCCAGCCGTGCTTCTTCGCGTACTGCGCCAGCCACACCCCCTCGGCGTGGCCGATGGCAGCGTTGTCGGCGCCGAACTCGACCGTGTTCACAGACGTCGACGGCGTCGAGATCTTGATGACCGGTGTGCACCTGAAGGTCGAGTTCAGCTGACCATCGATCGTCGTGTCCACGTTGTAGCTGATGACGACCGCCGGGTGCTCGAGCGCGAGGGACTCCGCGGCCGCGATCGCGTCCGGCTCGCTCGGGTACTGGTAGTTCACCATGTGGAAGGCGAAGCCGGCGCGCTCGGCGGTGTTCTGGATGTTCAGGTTCATGATGTTGAGGAACTGGCTGTTCTCGTTCTGCGTGCCGTAGCCGAGGAGGAGCCGCTTGGGCTGCTTGCGCAGGACGGCGAGGTAGCGACGCGGGTGCTTCCTCGTCGGCACGAACCGACAGCGCGAGCGGTTCCAGACGACCCAGGTCGAGGCGTTGCCGCTCGTCTGGAAGGTGCCGAGCGTCGCCGGCTGGGAGGAGCCGGCGTGGCGCGAGCGGACGGTGGCGCCCGCCGCGGCCGAGCCCGCCGCAAGGCCGGCGGCCACGAGACCGGCGGCCACGAGCGCGACCGGTGTCCGGAAACGGTGGACCGAATGCAGCTTCATGTGTTCCCCCCTTGCTACCGGGTGATGAGCAGGTGACCTGCGACGTGCTCTGCCGAGGGGAGCGACCGGGAAGGGGCCGCACGTGAGGGTGAGCGGCCGATCGAGCCGGACGAGCGCGTCCCGGCTGCTCGGGCCGTCCCCCCGCCCTCGCGTCGCCCTCCCCCCGGGGAACCCCCGCTCGTTCCGAGTGTGGAATCGATGCCGCAAACGTATCCCAGCCTGTCGCACGCGCGCAACGCCTCGCGGCCTTGCCGCCGGCAGGAGGTTCCGGGCCCGCAGGTGGCTCAGGCCCGTGCGTGGGCGAGGGGGCCGCTGCGCGAGCGCGTCGGCGTGCAGGCGAGGTCGCAGGTGCGTTGCGGCTTCCCCAGTCGCATGGCAGCGTGGGGCGATCGGCGCGAGGCGGTCGACCGGCGTCGTGCAGCGCCTGGACGGGAGCGCCGGGCCACCGGCGACGGGGGGCCGCGAGGGCACGGAGGTGGGCGAAGGTGCAGGCAGCGTGAGGGCGATCGGCGGCGGGAGCGCGACGCTCGCCCTGCGGCGCGCCCCCGCGCTCGGGCCGCTCCGCCCGGCGCTTCCGCGCCTCGGGCTTCCCGCCTCGCCGGCGCGCCCGGCGAGCCCGCCTCGGCCTCGCGGCGGCGGGGCGCCCTCGGACGGGTGCCGGCACGACCGGCCCGGCGGCTCGCGCGCCGTGCTCTGCGCACGCTCGCTCGCTGCCGCGCCCTCGAGTGACGGTCGCCGGACCCGGGCGAGTCGCGCGACGCCGCGACGGACTCGTCCGGGCGCACCCGGGAGCGGGTCCCCCCGGGGTCGCTCCGGTCGAGGCGGCGCGCGCCCGGCAGTTCGCTAGCGCGGTGGGCCGCCGCCTCGAGCTCGGCCGGATCGGCAGGCCGCACGGCCTGTCGGGCGAGGTCGTCGTCCACCTCGTCTCGAACCGCCCCGAACGGCTCGAGCCGGGGGCGCGCCTCGGCGTGCGGGAGGAGCCGGGCCGTGACCTCCCGACAGAGCTCGTCGTCGTCTCGGCGCGCTCGCACCGGCACGGGCACCTGCTCCGCTTCGCCGGGGTGGACGACCGCGAGGCGGCGGGCGCGCTGACCGGCGCGGTCCTCGAGGGCGACCCGATCGATGACCCCGAGGCCCTCTTCGTCCACGAGCTCGTCGGCGCAGAGGTCGTCGACCTCGCCGGCGAGGTGCGCGGTCGGGTGACCGCGCTCGAGGCGAACCCGGCGAGCGACCTGCTCGTCGTCGACGACCGCTACCTCGTCCCGCTCCGCTTCGTCGTCGCTCGAACGGGTGGGCGCGTCGTCGTCGAGGTGCCCGAGGGGCTCTTCGAGTGAGCGCGCCGCTCGTCGTCGCGATCTTCACGATCTTCCCCGACGTCATCGAGGCGTACGCGAACGCCAGCATCCTCGGCCGGGCCCGGCGCTCGGGGCTGCTCGAGCTCGCCGTGCACGACCTGCGGGCGGGGGCCGCCGACGCCCGGCGATCCGTCGACGACGCACCCTTCGGCGGCGGCCCCGGCATGGTGCTCGCCCCCGGCCCGGTCTTCGCGGCCGTGGAGGCGGCCGCTCCGCCCCGTCCGCTCTACCTGCTCTCGCCGAGCGGCGAGCGACTCGACCAGCGCCGCTGCGCCCGCCTCGCCGAGCTCGGGGCGTTCTCCCTGCTGTGCGGCCGCTACGAGGGGGTCGACCAGCGCATCGCCGACGCGCTCGTGGACGGCGAGCTCTCCATCGGTGACTACGTGCTCGCCGGTGGCGAGCTCGCGGCCCTCGTCGTCCTCGAGGCGGTGGCCCGGCTCGTTCCCGGGGTGCTCGGCAACGAGGCGTCGCCGGGCGAGGAGAGCTTCGCCACCGGCTTGCTCGAGTACCCCCAGTACACGAGGCCGGCGAGCTTCCGAGGCCTCGAGGTTCCCGAGGTGCTGCGCAGCGGCGACCACGGCCGGGTCGCGGCCTGGCGGCGCGCCATGGCCCTGGCGCGCACCCTCGAGCGCCGTCCCGACCTCATCGAGGCGCGCGGCGGCCTCAGCGAGGACGAGGTGCGCCTCCTCGCGGAGCACGGCTATTGTCTTCCTGCCGCCGAGCCGCCGACGGCGGGCGCCTCCCCGCGGCGGGCGCGACCTCGCAAGGAGCGTGAGCTGCCATGAACCCGACCGACCTCGTCGACCGCGCCAACGCGCGCGACGACGTGCCCGAGTTCCGCCCCGGCGACACCGTGAAGGTGCACGTCCGGGTCGTCGAGGGCAACCGGGAGCGGATCCAGGTGTTCCAGGGCGTGGTGATCCGACGCCAGGGGTCCGGGTCGCGGGAGACCTTCAGCGTGCGCAAGGTCAGCTTCGGTGTCGGCGTCGAGCGGACCTTCCCCGTGCACTCGCCGATCATCCAGCAGATCGAGGTCGTGAGCGAGGGCGCCGTGCGGCGGGCGAAGCTCTACTACCTGCGCGACCGGGTCGGCCGGGCCGCGAAGGTGCGGGAGCGCCGCCAGGCCCGCTAGCGGCGCGGCGCGCCGGTGGGACCGTGGGGAGCCCGTGGTGATGGAGTGGCGACGATGAGCGCAGAGGAGGACCTCGACCAGTTCGAAGCGGAGATCGAGCTCGCCCTCTACCAGGAGTACCGGGCGGTGCTGCCGATGTTCCGCTACGTCGTCGAGACCGAGCGGCGCTTCTACCTCGCGAACGACGTCAAGGTGACCCCCCACGAGGGGGACGGCGCGACCTACTTCGAGATCGAGCTCGGCGACGCGTGGGTCTGGGACATGTACCGTCCGGCCCGCTTCGTCTCGTCGGTGCGCGTCGTCACCTTCAAGGACGTGAACGTCGAAGCCCTGCCCGACAAGGAGCTGTGATCCGGCCGGTCGCCGGAGGCCGCCCCCGGCGCCGCGCCACGCACCGCGAGCTGGCAGCGGCGACGCCGGCGGGGTAGGCGGCCAGCACCTACCGGCCCACGCCGAGCGCGGCGCCGGTCTCCGGCCAGCACGCGCCGGACGCGGGCGGTCGCCGTCGGTCGCGCGCCGACCGGCCTCGCCGTGGTCCAGTCGACGGCGTCCGTCGCCGAGGCCGGCGCGCGACGACGTCGACCTCGCGCGCGCCGAGCGCGGTGCCGTCGCCGACCTGGCTCGTCGCCCCCCGCGCCGCGCGCGGCGCGCGCGGGCTTCTCGAGCTGCGGGAGCGCGCCGGAGCGCACGGCGTGGAGGCGGCGGCGCACGACGCCCTCGCGCGCTGCGCCTCGCGGACGGGGCCGGGGCCGTCGTGACTCCCGCCGCGCCGGTCCCTCACCCGGGCGCCGGGCCGCGCGGCGCGCCGGTGCCGGCGCTACAGGGGATCGGTGGCGACCGCCCCCCGGTCGGCGACCTGGTCCGACCAGACGCGCCCGTCGAAGTAGCGCAGCTCGTGGCGGCCCGATGGGTCGGGGTACCACCCGAAGAGGGCGGTGCGCCCTGCCTCGTCGACGGGCACCGCCCAGGTGGCTGCCGGCATGGGGCTCGGCGCGAGCTTCCGGGCCGGCACGACCTCGAGGGGGTCGAACCGCTCGCCGGACAGCGTCACGCCTGCGGCGCGGGTCGTGAACTCGGCGAAGAGCTCGACGATGATGCCGAAGGGCTGGAGCACGAGGCAGATGAGCGCCCACACGAGCGAGGGCAGGTGCCAGGGGGTGACGCCGCGAGCGGCACGGTAGCGGGTCGAGATGCGGTAGCCGAAGACGGCGAAGACGAGCGCGAAGAGGGCCTCGAGCGCGAGCTCCTCCGCGCTCGTGCGCGCCGCCGTCCCCACTGCCGCGAGTCCCAGTGACCCCATCGTCATCCCTCGCCACCATGCTACCGGGCCGGCGCCGCCGGCCGGCCCGACCGCCTGCTCAGCGCCCCGGAGGTCGTCGGGCGCGCTGCTCCCAGCAGGCGCCGTGCCAGTGCCGGCGCTCGTCGGGTGCCTGGAGGGGGACGACGACGACGTGCCCCGTCCCGACCGGCACCTCCTGGCTGCAGCCGGGGCAGCGGTAGGGCTTCGTGGCGGCGTACGGCTGGACGCGGCGCACCTCGGCGGTGGTGCCGGTGAGGGGGTCGATCGCGAGGCGCGAGACACCCCGCCCGCCCGGCGCGCCCCGCCTCGCCACCGCCCGATGATCGCGCCGAGTGGCGCCGCGGGCTACAACCGGGGCGTGCGCATCGATCTCGGCGTCCGGCTCGACCCCGCGGCACTCGTCGCGGGGCCCGACGGCACGGGGGTCCGCCGCCTCGTGCCCCTCGCTCGCCTCGCCGAGGCCGAGGGGGCCGACGCCGTCCTCCTCGCGGGCGACGACCGGCGCCTTCGGGCCGGCACCGTGCTGCCCGCCGACCCCTACGTGCTGCTCGGCGCGCTCGCCGAGGCGACCGAACGCGTCGCGCTCGGGTGCCTCGCCGCCGGCACGGCCGGCCGCCCCCCCTCGCTGCTCGCCAAGCTCGCCGCCTCGCTCGACGTCTGCTCCGACGGGCGCGCCCTCGCGGCGCTCGCCGGGCCCGGCGAGCCACCGCTCGAGCCCGCCTCCCTCGGGGAGGCGCTCGAGGTGGTGCGCGCCATGCTCCGGGTGCCCGGCCCCAGCCTCTCGGGCGCTCGCTTCGCGATCCGTCGGGCCCACAACGAGCCCCGGGCGGCGGGGGACGAGCCGGTGCCGCTCGCGCTCTACGTCGCGCAGGGCGATGCCGAGGCGGACGGGGCGCTCCTCGAGCTCGGCGCCCGCTACGCCGAGCTCACCTTCGTCGCGCTGCGCCCCGGCGGCGAGGCCGCGCTCGCCGGCCTGGCGGAGCGCTTCTCGTCCTCGGCGCGCGCCGCAGGGCGCGTCCCGGCGACGGCCGTGCTCGAGGCCGTGCTGGAGGCCGCCCCCGAGGAGGCGCCGGGCGCGCTCGCCGGGCGCGTCGCGACGGCGCGTGCCTCGGGCGCGGCGGGCGTCGTCGTCGACCTGTGCCCCCCCTACGACGACGCCCTCGAGCGGCGGCTGGCCGCAGCGATCGCCGCGGCGCGCGCGGGCGGCGCGGGGGGCGGGACTTGACGGGGGCGTGCCGCTCGGCAACGGTGCACGAGTGCTGCGACGCGTGGGTGGACGGCGCGGCGCGCCCCCGGTCCGGGCGGGGCGCGGGGGAGCGAGGAGGCGGCCGTCACCGCTCGTCGTGCTCGGCGCCGCCTACCTCGCCGGGTCGGTGCCGGTGGCGAACCTCGTGGCGCGCCGGCGCGCCGGAACGGACCTGCGGGAGGTGGGCAGCGGGACGGTGTCCGGCAGCGCCCTGTACGCCGTGACCGGCTTCGGGCCGCTCGCGCTCGCCGGCTGTGTCGAGCTCGCCAAGGGGGCCACCGGCCCGCTCCTCGCCGGGCGGGAGCGCCCCCTCCTCGGCGCCACCTCCGCAGCCGCCGCCGTCGTCGGCCACAACTGGTCGCCCTGGCTCGGCGGCAGGGGGGGGCGGGGCGTGTCGCTCCTCCTCGGGGCGGGCCTCGTGCTCGCCCCCGAGGGGACGGCGCTGCTCGGCCTCGGCCTCGGCCTCGGCCGGATCGCCCGACGCACCGGTGCAGGCACCTTCGTCGCCCTCGTGCTCCTCCCGCTCCTCCTGTGGCGCTCGAGAGGGCGCCACGGCGCGCTCGCCGGGGCGATCCTCGTGGCGCCGGTCCTCGTGAAGCGGCTCGTCGGCGACGACGGCCGCCTCCCCGCGACGCCCCGCCGCCTCCTGCGGCGCCTCGTCGCCGACGCCGACGAGGCGCCAGCGAGGTGACCGTCGGCGTCGTCGTCGACGGCGGCGCGTCGCTCCCCGACGGGGCCGAGCGGTCGCGCCTCGTCGTCGTGCCGATGTCGATCCGCACGCCCGAGGGCGAGGTCGACGCGTCGGTCGGCCGCGACGAGCTGGTACGGCGCGTGCACGCCGGCGTGACGACCGCCGCACCCTCGCCCGGCGAGTTCCTGGAGGCGATCGAGAAGGCCGAGGGCGGCGACGGCGTCGTCGTCGTGACGGTCGCCGCGCACCTGTCCGCCAGCGCGTCGGCGGCCCGGCTCGCCGGCCAGCTGGCGCAGGCCGAGCACGAGGTGCGCGTCGTCGACAGCGAGAGCGCGACGGCGGGCGAGGGTCTCGTCGCCCTCGCTGCCGCGCGCGCCGCGGCGCAGGAGGCGCCGCTCGAGGCCGTGGTCGCCGCGGCGCGCGCGGCAGCGGCCCGGGTGCGCGTCGTCGCCCAGATCGCCGGCCTGTCCTACCTGGCGCGCACCGGCCGGGTCCCCGCCGCCGCGGTGCTGGCCGCCCGCCTCACCGGGTTGCGCCCGGTGTTCAGCCTCGTGCGTGGCGAGGTGCGCCCGATGCGGCCGGCGTTCTCGAGCGCGGCAGGGGAGGCCCGCGTCCTCGAGCACTTCCGGCGGACGCTGCGCGCCGACGCCCGCCTGCACGTCGCGGCGCTGCACGCCTTCGAGCCGGAGGCGGCCGACCGGCTGCTCGCTGCGGTCCGCAGCCTCGTCGAGCCCGCAACCAGCTTCGTCGCCAGCCTCTCGCCGGTGATGCTCGCGCACACGGGCCCGGGCGTGAGCGGCCTCAGCTGGTGGTGGGAGGAGGCGTGACGGGGAGCGCGGCGCGAGCACCGCTGCCTACGGCGCACCCCCCGGCGTGTCGGCGGGCTGCTCGCCGGCGGACCGTTCGCCGTCCACGGGCGCGGCGAGGGGGTGGCGGGCGAAGCTGACGAGCTCGATCCCGCCGATGAGCGCGACGCCCCAGTAGTTGATGACGCGGTAGACGACGGCCGCGGCGAGGGCGGTGCCGACCGGGACGCCCGTGATGTCGAAGGCCCCGACGATGCCGCCCTCGACGGCGCCGAGGCCGCCGGGGAGGGGGAAGATGCTCCCGGCGAGCTGGGCGGCGGCATAGGCGAAGAGCAGCGGGCGCCAGGGGATCGGCAGTCCCAAGAGCGCGAACGCGCTCACGAGGCAGACGGCATCGGCGAGCCAGTTGCCGGCCGCGTCACCGAAGGTGACCGCGCCCCGGCGCCATCCCGGCCGGCACATCGCGACGCCCTCGGCGGCGGCGAGCAGGCGTCGTGCCAGCGTGGCGAGACCGCCTCGGCGGCCGTCGACGCGACGCTCGAGCGCCTCGAGACGGTGCACGAGCGCGACGAAGGCCGCCGACCCGGCGACGAGGACGAAGCCGCTCGTCGCGAGGAGCGCCGGCGAGCCGACGCCGGCGATCGCGGCGGCCACGAGGAGCAGCGCGAGGAGCGTCACCGTCGAGACGAAGCCCGAGGCGAGCACGGCGAAGAGCGAGAGCGGCGGCGGCAGGTTGATCCGGCGGTACTGCTCGTAGCGCCAGCCCGAGGAGGGAAGCACACCCGCCGGCAGGAGCGCGGCGAGGCCGGTGGAGGCGATCGCGAGCCGGAACAGGTCGACGAGGCGAACCCGTGCACCCCCCGCGAGCAGCAGGTTCGACTGGATGCGGGCGTAGAAGAGGAAGGAGACGAACTCGCCGCCCACCGCCGCCGCGAGCCACGGGAGGCGGCTCGGCCGCACGTGGGCGAAGGCCGTCGTGAAGTCCTTGAGCGCGCTCGGCGCGCGAAGCGCCCCGGCGACGATGGCGGCGACGAGCACGAGCGCGAGGAGGAGGCGCCGCGCCGCTCGCGCGCGCGACCGATGGTGCGGGACGGCCGGCTCCCTCCCGGCTTCCGGCGCCGGCGAACCCTCGGGGACCGGACGGCGGTGCCCGCCCGTCTCGCCCTGGCCGGCCGCCGTGCCCGGCAGCGGGGTCGCGCTCACGAGAGCCCGGGTGCGAGCGCAGGGACGCGCCACGCGGCGGCGAGGCTTCCGATCACCCGGGCGAGGGTCGACTCGGCGGGGTCGGCGACGACGCGCCGGCCCTCGAGCGCCTCGGCGACCACGGCGCGCACGGCCGGATCGGCGAGGTCGCCGCTGTGGAAGGCCGGGACGACGACGCTCTCGACGCCGCGCCAGCGTGGCAGCGCGCCCGTCACCGCGTCGGCGAGGGGGATGACCGCGAGCTCGCGGATCGTCTGGCAGCGGGGCGCGCACGGCGGCGGGGCGGCAGGGCGGAGGTGGTCCGCGAGGAGGGAGCGCAGGAAGGGCTGGTTGGGGGAGAGGTCGACGGTGGAGATCGGCGCGAGCCACGAGCTCAGGACGGCGAGGCCCCGCCCGGCGACCATGCCCCAGCCGTCGCGCCCCGCGGGTGGGTAGCCGACGGCTCCCGGATCGAGGAGCGGGCTCACGAGCACGACCGTCCCCACCGGGGGCCGGGGGGTCGCCGCGAGGTAGGCCTCGACGATCGCGCTGCCCTCGCTCACCGCCACGATGTCGACGGGCCGGCCGCTCGCGCGGGCGAGCTCGTCCACCTGACGCGCCATCAGCCGCTCGAGGTGGGCGAGCGAGGCGCGCGTCGCGCTCGCGGGGTAGGGGAGGGGCGCGCCGGAGCCGGTCGAGCCCCGGTAGGAGAAGCGGACGACGCGCGCCCGGCGCGGCGCGGCGGCGAGGGTGGCCGGCGCGCCCTCGTAGTGGCTCGCGAAGCCGGTGGCGAGGAGGACCACCTGCCGGCCGCGCAGGGCCTCCGGCGCGGCCTCGCCGGCCGGCGCCGACGGCGGGACGCGCGCCGCCGAGAAGCCGGCCGCCGCGCCGAGGAGCGCGCCGGCGACGAAGCTCAGGGCGAAGAGGGGCGCGAGCGGGGCGAAGCGCCGCACCGGGCGCGAGGCGACGGCGGTGACGATCCGGCGCCAGGCGAGCGCCTCGAAGAGGCCGGCGAGCGCGGCGACGGGGAGCGCGAGCGCGACCGGGTCGAGCGAGACGAGCCCGGCGGCCGCGGTGAGCACGAGGGCGGTGAGGGCGGTCCAGGCCGCCGGGCGCAGCCCGGGAGCGTGGCGCCACCAGGCGCTCGACAGGCTCGCCTCGTGGAGGAGGAGAGCGAGGACGACGACGGAGGGGACGGCCGCGAAGTACAGCCAGGACACGGGGAAGGCGCCGAAGCCGTACAGCAGGAGGGCGAAGGGGGCGAGGAGCGCGCCGAGCGCCACGTTCGCCAGCGCGGCGCGCGCCGCGAGCCGCCCGAAGGGCGGCTTGGGGCCCGGCCAGGCGAGGCGCGCCTGGAGCGCGGTGACGCTGGAGCGCAGCGCGAGGAGCGCGCCGGCGCCGAGAGCGAAGGTGGTCCACGAGCGCTCGTAGACGAGGAGCCACCGCAGGTCACCGAAGAGCGCGAGCGGGGGCGGGGCCGCCGCCTGCGGGGCGATCGCCGCGCCGCCGGCGATGCCGAGCCCGACGGCCACCCCCGCCTCGGCGAGGTTCGTCACCAGGCAGACGAGGACGAGCGCCGCGGGCGGGCGACTCAGCGAGGCGCGCCGCTCACCCGCTTCGCGCGTCACGCAGCGCCGCCTCTGCTCTCGACAGCGGGTCGTCGCCGGAGACCATCGCCTCGATGAGCTCGCGCGTCGGTGAGCCCGCGGCGAGCTCCTCCTGGAAGCGGTGCGCGAACCCGCCGCTCGTGATGTCGTCGAGGATGTCGCCGAAGGAGCGCTTCATCGCCTCGACGTCGATGTTGCTCAGCCGGATGAAGCCCCCGAAGCTCGCCGAGTGGCCGTGCAGGCGCACCCCCTCGAAGAAGCCGTGCTCGGCGAAGGCTTCCCACGTGCTCGCCATCTCGCCCGACAGGTACAGCTCGAGCGCGAGCGCGTCGGGGGGCAGGCCACGGCCGACGCCGACCTCGAAGGCGGCGAGCACGGCGGCGCCGAGGTAGGGGCCGAGGGTCTGCTCGACGAAGAGGTCGAGCGCCGCCTCGTCGCGCGCGCACACCTCGAGCGCGGCGCGCCGCAGCGTGCCGAACCCCTTCGCGAGGGCGAGCAGGCGAGCCCGGGCGGTCCCCGTGGCGTCCTGCTCGACCGAGACGAAGCTGTAGAAGCCCTGCCCCGCGACGTACAGCTCGCGGATGCGGGCGCCGATCATGCGCGGCGCGAGCAGGACGGCGTCGACGTCGCTCGGCAGCTTCACGAGGTCGTAGGCGAGGGTGTACCCAGACGAGAAGCACACCAGCGCGCCCGGCGCCGGTCTCGTCGCGGCCGTGGGCGCCAGCACCTCGGGGATGACCTCGTCGGGCAGGGCGAGCCAGACGACGTCGGCGCCGCCGACGGCCTCCTCGATCGGGACGACCTCGAAGCCCTCGGTCCGAGCCCGGGAGGCCGCGGGCTCCTCGCGACTGCCGACGACGACCGCGAGGCCGGCGTCGCGGAGGTTGAGGGCTGCCGGGCGCCCGAGGTTTCCGTACCCGACGACCGCCACACGCTGGCCCTCCAGCGCGGAGAGGTCGGCGTCCTCCTCGGTGTAGCGCGCGCCTTGCTGGGCCATCCGTGCCTCCTCGCCTCGCGGGCCGAGCCCCACCTCGACGGGCTGCGCTCGCCTGGGCGGCGCTCAGTGGCGGGGGCCTGCAGGCGTCCGTCCGGCGGGACTCACGGTCCGTTCCCGCTCAGCGCCCATGCGATGCAGTCTCGTGGCTAACTCTAGCCCCTGGTCCTCGCGCCGACGCGCCTGACGGCGGACGCACGCCCCCGGTTGCCGGGTCGGCGGCTCAGTTGTCCGCCGACACCGGCGTCGCGACGGCGAAGAAGAGGTTGTCGTCGAGCGTGGCGCTGACGAGGTGGCGCGTCCCGAGCCAGATGCCCACCGCGTCGCCGAAGATCCGGTTGCGCGCGATCGTCGTCGAGACGGGCACGCTGCCGGAGAAGACGAGGATCCCGGTCGTGAGCGGGTCGGTCACCGGCGGGCCGTCGAGGGGGTCGCCGGGGCCGGCGGCGGGGCTGCCGAGGTTGTTCTGGCCGATGACGTTGTCGACGACCACGTTCCCGCTCAGGTCCTCGACGGCCCCCGGCGGCAGCGTGTGGGCGTGCATCGTCACGCCGGAGAGCTCGTTGCCGGCGATGTAGTTGCCGGCGACGACGTTGTCGTACGACGCCGTGCCGGGCCCGGCGTCCGCCAGCAGCACCCCGGCACCCTCGCCGGCGAGGCCGTTGCCGGTGATCACGTTGTGCCGGACGACGTTGCGGTAGACGCCGCCGAGCGCCGGCCGGGGCGCGCCGGACGCGGCGAGCGCGTTCGGGTTGTGCCCGGGCAGCGTGACGCCGCAGTCGAAGGGGTTCGCGGTCACGACGTTGCCCTCGACGAGGTTGTCGTGCGTCGGCCCGGTGTCGTCGCTCAGCAGGATCCCGCCGGAGTTGCCCGCGACGTAGCTGTCGAGCACGGCCGAGTCGGCGACGCCGGTGAGGTGGATGCCCTCGCCGCAGTCGCCGGGGATCTGGCCGCTCGGCTGGCACTCGAAGTAGGTGGAGGCCGGGGGCACCCCGCCCCCGCGGTCGTTGCCGACGACGGTGTCGCGCGAGAGGAGGACGTCCCGGAGCGTCGCGCCGAGGCCGACGACGAGGACGCCCTCGCCCGCGGCGCCGGTGATCGTGAGGCCGCTGAGCCGCACGTGCGAGCTCGTGATGACGACGGCGGCGAAGATCGTCTCCGTGCCGATCCCCGGGATGGCGAGCGCGTCGCTCGGGGTGACGCCGGTCTCGTCGATGGTCGCGCCACGCGAGACGAGCTGGAGCGGCCGGTCGATCCTGACCTGCTCGTGGTAGGCGCCGGCGCAGACGACCACCGTGGTGCCGGGGGCCGCGGCACCGATCGCCGCCTGGATGCTCGCGAAGCCCGCCGCCTGGCACGAGGTGTCGCTGTTCGCGCTCGTGCCGGCGGGCGCGACGAAGAGGATCGCGTGGTGCTGCCCGTTGTGGGCGCGAGACGCGCTCGCTGTGCTCGCGCCGAGCGCGAGGGGCACGAGCGCAGCCGCGGCGGCCCACCGGGCGCCGCGAAGGACCTGGGGTGCTCGCATGGGACCTCCCTCGAGACCGGCCGCGCCGCTCGCGGTCCGGCGTCCGCCGACGGGTGCCAGGCCTCGGCCGTGACGGGCACACCCCGACGCGCTGAGGCTGCCCCACTTGTAGCTGTCGGCCGGGCCGGATGCGTCAGCCGTCCGCGTGATCGCTCCTGGTCGGTGACCAGGCGCGGACCTGCCCGCCGGGGCTCAGGGGTCCTCGGACGTCGCGAGGAGCTCGCGGTAGGCCGACGCCGCCTGCGTCGTCACCGGCCCGGGCGCGCCGCCGAGCGCCTCGCCGTCGATCGCCCCGATCGGTTGCACCCCGCGGATCGTCGAGGCGAGGAAGGCCTCGTCGAGGCGGCCGGCGCGAAAGTCCGTGATGGCGAGGTCGCGCTCCTCGCCCCCGACTCGCTCGAGGAGGAGGGCGCGGGTCACCCCCGCGAGGCAGCCCGAGCGCAGCGGCGGGGTGAGGAGCTCGCCGTCGAGCACGACGAAGACGTTCGAGCCCGAGCCCTCGCACAGCTGGCCGGCCGTGTTGGCGAAGATCGCCTCGTGCGCACCCCGCGCCGACGCCCAGGCGAGGGCGAGCGCGTTCTCCGCGTACGAGGTCGTCTTCAGTCCGGCGAGCGCGCCCCGCTCGTTGCGCGGCCAGGGGACGGTGGCGACGCTCGCCAGCTCGCGCGGGTCGTGGTCGAGCGGACCGAGGGCGACGATGACCGTCGGTGCCACGCGCTCGCGACCCGATCCCAGCGGGCCGCGCCCGGCGGTGACGGTGAGGCGCAGGCGGCCCTCCGGCTCGTCGGCGGTCGCGACGACCGCCTCGACCGCGCCGCGCACCTGCGCGAGGTCGAGCGGCGCGATCCCGAGGCCGGCGGCGGAGCGGGCGAGCCGGTCGAGGTGGCGCGAGAGCGCGAACGGCCGGCCCTCGTGCACGAGGACGGTCTCGAAGACGCCGTCGCCCGCGACGAGACCGTGGTCGAAGACCGACACCCGCGCCGCCTCGGGCTCGACGAGGGCGCCGTCGACGTAGACGAGGGCCACGGCCCGAGCCTACGCGTCGGCGCGCGAGCAGCCAGGTGCGCTGCGCGCGCCGACGGCCCGCCGGCGCAAGCCGGCGGCTTCCTCGGCGGCCCAGCCGGTCGCCGTCGCCGAGGGGGCTCGCGTCCGCTCGAGCGCGGACGACGCCTCCGACCGCTCAGCGGTGGCCGTGCACCCGCGCCTCGTCGCCGAGCGCGTGGAGGGCCACCGTCGAGTGGGCGTAGGCACCCCCGGCGCGCATCTCGGCGGCCACCCAGATCGCCTCCATGACCTCCTCGTCGCTCGCGCCCTTCTCGCGCGCCAGCCTCGAGTGGCCGGCGATGCAGTACGGGCACTGGGTGACGTGCGCGACGGCGACGGCGATGAGCTGCTTCGTCTTCTCCGACAGGGCGCCGGCGCCGAACACGGCACGGCTGAAGCGCTCGAAGGCGTCGTGGATGGCGGGCGCCAGCTCCCTGCGCCGCTCGCCGATCGCCGGGGTCGCCGGTGGGTACACGGGCCTCGCCGGTCCTGCGTCGTTCGCCATGGTGGCTCCTTCCCTCTCGTCCGGGCGCTTCCGTGCCCGCGTCGCTCGCGCGCCGGTAGCGGTGCTCCGGCGATCCCGGCCCTGCCCGCCGGCGCCGCGGCCCTCGCCCGTGCGTGCGGCCGCCCGGCAGGCTGTCGCCCCAGCTCGACGGGCAGTTCTGCGGGTGCCTCGCACGCGCCGCGCAGCCGGCGCACGCTCACACACATCGTTGCACGATCCAACTGGCGCGACCAGCGCCGTGGCGCGCCGGGCGTGCGGGATGCTCCCGGCCGCGTACGCCACCGTGGTGGGCAGCGCTCGATTGGCCTCGGGAGGCGAGCGGGCGGGCGGGGGCGCGAGCCGGCGGGGCCGGTCGCCCAGGTAGCGTTCGCGCCGTCATGGCCGAACGCGCCTCGCCCTACCCGCTCCTCTCCTCGATCGCCTCGCCCGAGGACCTGCGCGCGCTGTCGGTCGCCGAGTGCGTCGAGCTCGCGGCCGAGCTTCGCGCCTTCATCGTCGACGCCGTGGGGCGCACGGGGGGCCACCTCGGCT